>JBEKDQ010000001.1:0-71631 GCA_050014275.1 Desulfobaccales bacterium
AACCTTTCTTCTGGCTCAACTGCTGCCGGAGCCGCCACGAAAGGAAGTCTCCAACCTGTTGCGCCGCTATGTTGAGGTTCGACTGGATGCGGGGAATGACGCGAATGCTTTGCGCAAAGTGGGGGATGAGACGGAACGATTGCACAAACAGCTTTGGCTAGACGGGGCTGCCGTGGCTGAAAAAGACCCGGGCGGGTTTGCCTCGGTGGTCACTACCGGATTATTTCTCGAGTCTTTGAACGAAATGATTGACCTTAACCTCACGAGAATAACCACCCTGGAAAACCACGTGCCTGAGGTTACACTGATGCTCCTCTTTTTTATCGCATTTATGGGAACTGCGCTGATAGGCTATGGATGTGGGCTCTCCGGGGTGCGCAATTTCTTCTTGACCATAATATCGTCGATTCTCATTGCCGCGGTGATTATGGTGATTATCGATTTCGACCGGCCCACCAAGGGCTTCATCACGATAAGTATGCAGCCAACGATCGATCTGCGGCATAGCCTTAAAGAGTGGGATAGCATTAAAGTGCAGTGACCTTCGAGATGGATGACCCGCGGGGTCGGCCAGGTAAAATTAGCTCACTCATGTAGGGCGCACCCTACTGTAAAAATGGGGCGGACACATAAGTCCGCCCTTTGTCTAGGGGATTGGGGTGGGGTTTGGGGTAGGAAAGAGAGGTCGCCAAAATCGTTTTTGAAACGCGTTGGCCCCGTTGCTGCATAATTTCGATTAAGACCTTTTCCGCTGGGCAGCTCTCAAAAGCCTGGGAATGGATTAGCGCCTAAATCTATTTTGCAGGCTTAGTTAAAGGAAATCGAGCTCCCAGCTTGTAGGGTCGAAAGCTTTTCAAGGATTTCTTTCTCAGTTGTTATTCTGGCCCGAAGATGAAACCCATATTTCGCACAATTTTTTCCCTATTCAATAAGCTGCCCGGGCGCTTTCGCCTGCTTCTGCTGAGTGCCTTGGTGGGCGTGGTTTCCGGGCTGGGGGCCATCCTCTTTGATATGCTCCTCAAATTGGCCCTCAGATATTTCATCACCTTACCCACGGGTTATGTTGAACCTGCCACCGGACCTGTCAGCGCCGCCCTGACCGGAGCTTCTCCAGTACATGCCTGGTTGCTTCTGATTATCCCTTGCCTGGGGGGTCTGCTGGCGGGGCTGATGGTTTTTTTCATCGCTCCTGAGGCAGCGGGTGATGGCACCGATGCCATGATCGAGGCTTTCCATTATCGGGGCGGCTATACTCGCAAGAGAGTGCCCTTTATCAAAACTCTGGCATCAGCGATCACCATCGGTAGCGGAGGTTCTGCCGGCAAGGAGGGGCCCATTTCCCAAATCGGCGCCGGTTTCGGGTCGATAATGGCTACCGTTTTGAAGCTCAAGCCCCGCGACCGGCGCATCCTGGTGTTGGCAGGAGCCGCCGGCGGCCTTGGCGCCATCTTTCACGCCCCCTTGGGTGCGGCCCTCTTTGCCCCGGAAGTGCTTTACCGGGAGATGGAATTTGAATCCAGGGCCATCCTCCCTTGTGTGTTGGCTTCCATCAACGCCTACTGCATTTTTGACCTGCTCTACAAACCCGGAGCCCTGTTTTTTCCCGGTCCGGTGGGTTTCGCCTTTATCGAGATGCCCCCTTATCTTCTCTTCGGATTAGTGTGCGCCCTGGTGGGTTATTTTTACATCAAGGTATTTTATGGCCTGCGAGATTATTTCTTCCGACGCCTGCCCTTGCCGCGGTGCATCATGCCGGCCCTGGGAGGATTGATGCTGGGGGTGATAATCTGTTTTTATCCTCAGGTATCATCCACCGGCTATGGCTGGGTGCAGATGGCGATGGAAGGGAAACTCTTCTGGAAGACTATGCTGATCTTAGCCTTCTTGAAGATTGCCGCCACCTCTTGCACCATTAGCTCCGGCGGGAGCGGCGGGGTTTTCGGCCCTTCGGTATTCATCGGAGCCATGTTGGGGGGCGCTTTCGGTTTTCTGGGCCATCAGTTGGCGCCGGGTTGGGTGGTCAACCCTAATTCTTTTGTCCTCGTGGGGATCGGCGGTTTTTTTGCCGGGGTTGCCAAGGTGCCCCTGGCTTCCATGATTATGGCATGCGAAATGTCTAACAGTTATTCTTTACTAGTGCCTTTAATGCTGGTATCATCCGTGTCTTACTTATTATTGGGAAGGACCAGCCTTTATGAAAAACAAGTTCTTGCCCCTATAGCCTCGCCCACACACATCGCAGAGTTTGCCCGGGACTTAATGAAAGGAATGCATGTCTATGAGGCGGTGAATCAACGTCCGGCGACCGTAATCCCCGAGGAAATGTCTTATAACGAACTGGTTGAAGTCATCTTAAAATCCGGACACACCTGCTTCCCCGTGGTTAATGAAGATGGTCGGATGACCGGCATCATATCTGCCAATGATGTTCATGATAAAATATTTCAAGAAACCCCGTCGCATTTGGTCTTCGCCAAAGACCTAGCCAACCCCGATATAGTGCCGATCTTCTGGCACGATACTTTAGAAGGCGCCCTGGACAAGATGGTGGCTCTGCAAATGGATGCACTTCCAGTGGTGCATGAAGAATCTCCCGATATTGTTGCCACCATGATCTCAAAACACGATATCCTAACTTTTTACCATTCCGTGAGCGAGTTCAAAGAATAATTAGAAGCTTCCTTGGAGCTTCCTGGACCGGGAACCACCTCATCATGTATGGTTAAGAATATGTGGGCGTCAAGTCCATGTTCTTTGATTTTTTGGTCCAACTGACAAAGTGCGGTTTTAAAGTAAATATTCAGAGAATTGGGAAAAGCACGGGGCGGTTTCGGAGGAGTATACAGGAGGTAGGATAAGGCAGAAGATAGGGCTTTTCTTGTTGCCTCAAAATTCATTCCCCACACTGGACTGTCAGTTGTTCAGGCATTTTTTGAAAAGTTTCCCCTGGTATGGTCCCCCCGACTCTGCGCCTTCAAGCGACAGAATCGGAATGAGTCTCAAGTGAAACCTGGAGCAAAGAATTATTAAAGCCGCCTGACTTGATAAATGTTATCATAAAATTAAGCAAGATTCTTGCTTTCTAGCTGCTTAACTGGCCCGGCGAGCTTGGAAGTCTCAAGGAATGTTCTACCTAAGGCCTGAAGTGCCCAAACGACCGGGTAAGGAGGGTAAGGATGGAAGAAGCCCAAGTAAGCCGCACCTCCCTGGCGACTGCTTACATTCGTGGCTACCATGCCGGACATGATACTCCTAAGATTTTCGATGATTTTCTCGCCCATGGTTTTCTTACAGAGGTGGAACGGGCCTTAGTTGAACAAAGTCTCACAGGTTCTCTAAAGTTAATCGACCCGGCACTGGCAGCATCATGCCCTGATATGGCGAGCGCTTTGGCGGCTTATATGCGAGTCGGTGCGGGCCCACCCATCACCCTCTCCCGGGGGCGGTATGTGGAAGACACCCTTGGGAAAGCTGTCGGACAAGGGTTGAAGCAGTATGTGATTCTGGGAGCGGGGATGGATACGTTTGCATTCCGGCGCCCGGATATGTCGGAACGGCTGCAAGTCTTCGAGGTCGACCACCCCGCCACGCAAACTTTCAAGCGGCAACGCCTGGTTGACATTGGCTGGGAATATCCGGCGCAGTTGCATTTCGTGTCGGTAGATTTCAGGCGAGACCAGCTTGCAGATGCACTGATGCGCTCATCCTATGACCCGCTGGCTCCAGGCTTTTTTAGTTGGCTGGGTGTCACCTATTACCTTTCCCGTGAAGCTGTTTTCACCACATTGTGCGCCATCGCCGGCATCGCCCCTCCGGGGAGCACGGTCATTTTCGATTACCTGGATACCGATGCTTTTGTCCTTCAGAAGGCGGCCAAGAACGTGCGAGTTATGATGGAAACCGTGCAACGGCTGGGTGAACCGATGATGACCGGCTTTGATCCAGATACTCTCGCCGCTGACCTTGCAGCTATCGGCCTGGATCTCCATGAAAATCTGTCCCCAGGCGATATTGAAGAACGCTACTACCAGGGACGAATAGACGGTTACCACGCCTGTGAACATGTACATCTTGCCAAGGCAGTAGTCACTTAGCCCAGGATTAAGGCGATGGCGCGCTCCAGTTGGGCTCATTGCACGCCAATATCTATCGGCTAGGTGTGGGTGGTTTTAAGCTGGATTTCGGCCTGAATCACGTCCGCTCTGGAGACGCCCATTGCCCCCCAACAACCCGGTCCAGGGAAGAGATCTGGAAAACCAAAACCGATTAGTCGTGGTCCAAGTTAAATATGTTTTTGCTTCTGGGCAATATGCCGTTGCCCTGGGTCGCTATGTGGCTTGAGGGGCGGCAAGGCCCACGCAGATAAACTCACCCCGGAGCAAGGTCAGGGAGATTTCCTGCAAGGCTGCCAAGGACAGGTGGGAGAAGAATTTAAAGGCTTAACTGCTGAGGATGCTTTCCAATTCCTCAAGCATTTTTAGGTGGAGGTCTGTCTGGCGGAGCTATCGAATAATATGGTTTTTTGTCGCTGCACCTGGTCGCCAGAGTAGCAGATTTTTCCGGTTTCTACCAGGTTCCCCAAAAGTTTTTAAAAAAGGAACGCTCCAAAACCTGCGCGGGGCACATACTTAGTCGGTTTCTTCCCCCAGGATATCGAAGACCCAGCTCAGGGCCGCGGAGGTGTTGGGGAAGCCGATGGTGCTGGTGAGCAGAATCACGGCATGATAAATCTCTTCGGGTGTGGCCCCGGCCTTTAATGCCCGTCTAACATGGCTGTGGACCGCCCCTTCGGAACGGATGGCCGCCCCTGCGGCCAACTGCACCAGGTGCGAGGTCTTCTCATCCAGCGGCCCTTCCTTGCGCAGCACTTCCCCTAATTGCTCCAGAGACTTGATGAAGTTTCCGTGGTGCTCTTTGATGAAAGAATACCAACCGGGATAGGTTTCTTCAGACATGGGAACCCTCCAAATCGTTAATGCGCCCGACCTCATCGCAGTCCGTCAGCGCCGCGGACGCTTAGTTGATATATGGATATTCCCTCTAATCAAGTCAAGCAGGGCCTCAGCCACCGCCGATGGGGGGAAAGAAGCCGAGGCGCTCGCCGCCCTGGAGCACAAAGTCCGGCTCCTGCCGGCGGCCATCGACCATGAGCAGGGCCACCTCACCGGCAGGCACGCCGAGAGTTGCCAGGACCTGGGCCACCGTGGTCCCCGGCTTCACCTCGAGGGCGATGCCCTCGTAAGGGTCGTAGCCGGGAAGGTATTGGCGCAAGGTGGCGTTAAGAAAGATTTGCAAAGCCATGGTGCGGTCCTTGGGGCGCTCAAATAAAGGGAAGGCCAGAACCAAAGGTCCAGCCCGCCCTGGTCAGTTACGGTTCATGCATAGTTATCTAAGCCCAACTCCACCCCAAAGAACGGCAAAACTCACCTGGCATCGGGGATGAAAAGCTGGTTGCCGTGGGCATCCCGGAAAGCGGCAATGGTTTGCTGGCCTTCCGGGGATATCAGCCAGTTGATGAACGTCATGGCTTCTTTATATTTGACCTGAGGATGTTTTTCGGGATTCACCGCCATCACCCCGTACTGGTTGAACAGGGACGGATCGCCCTGCAACACTATCTGCATCTCCATCTTGTCCTTATCCTTGGTGGCCAGCCAGGTGCCCCGGTCGGTGAGCGTATAGGCCCGTTTTTCATTGGCCACCCGCTGGGTCTTTTCCATGCCCTGGCCCACCTCCAGGTACCACGGCTTCCCCTTGGGGTCCAGGCCGGCGGCCTGCCACAGGGCCAGCTCCTTCACATTGGTTCCCGACTTATCTCCTCGGGAGACGAAGGGGCCGCCGGCGGCGTAGATCTTCTTGAAGGCCTCCACCGCCGAGGTCAGTCCTTTGATCTGCAAAGGATCGCCCGCGGGGCCGATGATGACAAAATCGTTATACATCAGATCATGCCGATTGACGAAATAGCCTTCCTGGACCGCTTGCAATTCCTGTGCTTTGGCGTGCACCAAGACCGTGTCGGCATCGCCCCGCTTGCCGATCTCGATGGCGGCGCCAGTGCCCACCGCCACCACATCGACGTGGATGCCGGTCTTTTTCTCAAAGATCGGCAGGAGATATTTGTACAACCCGGAGTTCTCGGTGGAGGTGGTGGAGGCACAGCGGAGGTGAATAGCCTCCGCCGCGGCACTAACCCCCGCCAGCATCATGGTCAGCATCAATCCAGTCATCCATGTCTTTAACCAGAAATTGCATCCCATTCAGCAGTCCTCTTTTTCCCGAAAATTTCCACTTGGGTCCTTTGCGAACCTCTAAACCGGGATTATGCACCAGCCTTGGCAACCGCATTCTAAAAAGGGTTTTAGGACATCTTGCCCGGGAAAAATCTCCCAAATTTAGCAATTCTTGCCATATAATCAATGATTAATATAATTACCATATATAAAGGAAAGTCAAAGAAATTTTTTATGGTGAAATCTTCACCGTTGGCTGCCGGTGGGGGGCATGATGGCTTACCATTTGCATGAGGAATGTCCGATATGATATATTTTAATTAAAGCGCATTCTAAAATAGGCGCCCCCACCCAGGGTAAGGTAATTTTTGTGAGCAAGTGAACGGCGACTCATGGATAATCCGGACGACTCCTTGGAAAAATTTGATATGCCCGAGGTCATCTTCGGCCTGGGCGCCTTGAGCAAGATCGGCCATTGTGCCAAGCGCCTGGGCGGGGAAAAGGTCTTCCTGGTCACCGACCCGGGCATCATTGAAGCCGGTTGGGTGGATGAAAGTATCAAATACCTGGAAAAAGAAGACCTGAGATACGTGGTCTACGACAACGTGGTCACCAACCCCAGGGATTTCCAGGTGGAGACTGGCGCCCAGCTCTATCTCCAGGAGCAGTGCGACGTCATCGTGGCGGTAGGCGGCGGTAGTGCAATCGACGCGGGCAAGGGAGTGGCCATCCTGGCTTCCAACTTCGGGAGCATCCATGATTACGAGGGCTGCAATAAAATCACTCACCCCATTCCGCCCATGGTGTGCGCCCCCAGCACCGCCGGGACCGGGGCCGACATCACCCAGTTTGCCGTGATCACCGACGTTGCCCGGCGGGTGAAGATGACTATCCTTAGCCGGGCCATCATGCCAGATATCTCCGTGATCGACCCGCGTCTCTTGCAGACCAAGCCCCAGGATCTCATCGCCTCCACCGGAGTGGACACCCTGACCCACGCCATAGAGGCTTATGTCTCGGCGCTCTCCTGGCACCTGACCGACCCGCACGCCATCCACGCCATTGAGCTGGTGATGCAGCATCTGCCCACGGCCGTGAAGTCCAGAAATATGGACGCCCTGGCCGGCATGTCCATTGCCTGCCTTGAGGCCGGCATCGCCTTTTCCAATGCGATTCTAGGCGCGGTGCATGCCCTGGCCCACCCCCTGGGGGGCTATTACGATATGCACCATGGCGTCGCCAACACGGTGCTCCTGCCGGTGGTGACCCGCCGCAACCTGAAACACTCCCCGGACAAATACGCCCGCATTGCCCAGGCCATGGGGGTGACGGCCAACGGCCAGAGCACCCGGGAGATGGGGCTACAGATTATTGAAAAGATTGAACAATTACTTACAGAGATCGAACTCCCAACCAGACTATCCCAACTGGGGGTGAAGCGGGAGGATATTCCCCTGATGGCTGACCTGGCACAGCAGGATGTCTGCCTGTTAACCAACCCCTGCTCATACTCCAAAGAAGAGATCGAAGCGATTTATCATGAGGCCTGGTAAAGGACGCCATGGGACAAGACCCGAAACTGGCAGCTTATGATTTTAAGGGCCTAGGATATTCCAAGATCGGTCACTTCAAGGAAGTCCGCGCCAAAATCAAGGAACTGGAAGGTCTAAACCTGGAATTGGCCCGGCGACACCACAAGCTGGCCACCATCATCGACAGCATGAGTGACGGCTTGACCATCTTGAACCGAGACCTGGATATAATCTTGGCCAACAAGGTCCAGAAGGCCATGTTCCCGGATATTTCCCTGGAAGGGAAAAAATGCTACCGCACCTTTTTTCGGAAAGACCATGCCTGCCGCAACTGTCCGGCTCTCAAGACCATGGAAAGGCAAGAAGTACTCTCGGGAGAATTCCTGATCAAGGAGGGCGAATTCGCCGGCCGCTTCTGTGAATGGACTACCTCCCCCTTGCGGGGCGCCTCCGGGCAGGTGGAGCAAGTGTTGCTGCTCATGAGGGATGTCACGGAGCGTAAAGAATACGAATTCAAGCTGATGCAGACCGATCGGATGGCGGCCATCGGCCTCTTGGCCGATGGCATCGCCCACGAAATCAATAATCCCCTGACCTCTATTGCAGGTTTTTCCGAGGCGCTGCTCAAAAGGCTCGGAAATAATTCGCTGCCGGGAGAGAAGAAGCCGAAACTCCTCCTGGAGTACTTGGATATTATTAATAAAGAGGCCCATCGCTGTAAGGAAATAGTCCGGCAGTTGCACGACTTTAACCGTAAGCCCACGCATGGACGGGAAGTGCTCGATGTCGGCCAGATCATTAATGCCACGGTGTCCCTGATCCGGACCCATGCCAAACATAACAATACCAAGATCAAGGTGAAGAATAGCCTGGCCACCGGGTTCGACCGGGTTGAAGGCAATGAGGCCCAGATGAAACACGCCTTCCTCAACCTGATCCATTTTCTGCTCGGCGTCATGCCGGACGGTGGCGAATTGACGATCACGGCCAGGAATTCCGGGAACCTGATTGAGGTCATCCTGTCGGCCAGCGGAGGTCGACTCCCGGCTCACTGGCACGAGAATGCCATGCATTCCCCCTATAGCTGGGACCTGGCTGGCGGAGAGACGCCGGTGAATCTTTCCATCTGTTACAGCATCATTCGGCACCACAGCGGCACCCTGCGGCTGGATATCCGGGAGCAGGAAGAGCCCTCTCTGGTGGTACGGTTTCCCTCGTTTGTGCCATGAAGACATAAAAAGTCGGGCCGTGAAGGCCGGGGGAAGGGCATTGACCGATAGACCGGAAAGATAATACTCCACGAAGGAGATAACACCATGTCCCAGGGAAGGATTCTGGCCATTGATGATGAACAGAACATCAGGACCCTCATCGCCAATGAATTCTCCTTGGAAGGCTTCGGCGTCACCACCGCCAAAAGCGGCGAGGAGGGCCTGAAGTTTTGTGATAAAGAGAAGTTTGACGTCGTCCTCCTGGACATCCGGCTGCCCAAGATGAACGGCATCGAGGTGCTCCGGCGCCTAAAGGAGAAGACGCCGGATGCCAGGGTCATCATGATCACGGCCTACGGCGACATCAAAACCGCCGTGGAATCCATGAAACTGGGGGCCCAGGATTACGTCACCAAGCCTTTCAAACTCGGCGAACTCCTGGGTCTAGTAAAACAGGCCTTGGGCGGTGGCCAGAGCGGCGGCGATGCCAAAACCTCCGAGTCTGCCCTGGCGGCCGGCGGGGCCCCGGGCTTTATCCGCTGTCCCAACCGGGCGATGCAAGACCTCTATGACCTGGTGGCCAAGGTGGCCCCTACGGATAAGACCATCTTAATCCAGGGGGAAACCGGCGTAGGCAAGGATGTGGTGGCTCAACAGATTCACGCCCTGAGCCGGCGCAAGGACGGCCCTTTCATTATCGTGGATTGCGGCATCCTCAACCAAAACCTGGCGGAAAGTGAGCTTTATGGCCATACCAAAGGCGCCTTCTCCGGGGCCTGGGAAAAGAGGTCCGGCCTGGTGGAGCAGAGCCATGGCGGTACCCTGTTCCTGGACGAAATCGGCAACATCGAATTGGAATTGCAGAAAAAATTCCTGCGCTTCCTGGAGACCAAGAAGTTTCGCCGCCTGGGAGAAACCCGGGAGGTCGAAATCGACACCCGGATCATCCTGGCCACCCACCTGGACCTGCAGGAAGCGGTGGCCCGGGGGACTATGCGCAAGGACTTGTTTTACCGCATTGACGTGATTCTCATTCCTATTCCACCTCTAAGAAAACGGCCGGAAGACGTGCCTCCACTGGCCCGCCATTTCCTCAGTCTGGAGCAGAGTATCGTTGGCGCCAAGAAGATCTCAGCCGAAGCCATGCGGATCATGACCGAGTATGCCTGGCCGGGAAACGTTAGGGAACTCCGGAGCGTGATCAACAAGGCGGTGATTTTTGCCCGGACCGATACCATTACGCCCAACGATCTGCCCTCTGAGCTCAGGAGAAATGTGCCGGTTTCCCCGCAGAAGACCCTGGAGGACTTGGAGAAGAATTATATCCTCACGGTCCTGGAGAGAACAGGAGGCAATCAGAGCGAGGCCGCCAAGATCCTGGGGATTAACCGCAAGACCCTTTATAAAAAGATTCATAAGTTTAAGATACTTAATTGATTTTCCGCTTGAGCTGCGGTCATTTGTCCCTATAGACCCCAGAAGGTCTGGATTATCAACTTTCATATTAGATTCATGATGTTATCTTAACTGCCCGCAGGTCCATCTCATAATTCACACCCCAGCGACCCAGCTTTTTACCTTCCGGTCCCCCGGCTCTCGATTTCGCCTGATTCGGGGTCCTACCCTTCATCATAAATTACCCTGGTATTTTAGGGACATGTTGACTTAAGAGTTTGGTGAGAGGCCTTGGAGAAAGGTAGGCACGCGGTTTGCTTATATGTGCTTTGCCCGCCGATCTAGTCATTTGAGATTCGCCATGGAAGCATTAAGGTTCACCCAGAGCCAGATCGGAGAAATGCCTCAGAAACGAAATCCCCAAATGAAAGGGGGCGGTCCAAGAACGTCATCCTGGGCACCTTGGCAGAAGATTCCCATAGAAAGTAAGGGCTTGTTTTAGGACTAAAGCAAACCAGGCACCAAGGGGGCGAGCCTGGTCTCGCTTCCATTTGTGCATATGAGCCGTACCACTTTCTCCTTTCGGCCCTCCGGGAGGAGGGCAAAACAAATTATTTCCCCCCTAAACTCCTCCTAGGAAGAGGGCCCCCCCATCCCTCTCCAAGGAGAACCTAGGCGTCAGTAGGGGGGATAGGTATTCTTCCCAACATCGGGGTGGCCGATACGGGGCGCACCTTACCCTGCAAGCCTGGAGGAAAAGGCCCGGCTGGTTGTCCCGGAGCAGAGATTAGCGCAATACGGCGCCACAGATATGCGGGAACTCCTGCAGAAAGTTACTAAAGATTAACCTTCGCAACTCTAAGCGATAATTCCGTGAATCAGAAAGGAGTGAGGGGATGAAGCTGGAAGGCAAAGTAGCCATCATAACCGGCGGGGCACGCGGCAACGGCTTTGCTGCGGCTAAGCTGATGGCCCAGGAAGGCGCGGATATCGTCATTGCCGACATCTGCGAAGATATCGCCACGGTTCCCTATCCTCTGTCCACCCCAGAGGGCATGGCGAACTCGGTCAACGAGATCAAAAAGCTGGGGCGGAAGGCCATGGGCATCAAGTGCGACGTGCGCAAGGCAGCCGATGTCCAGGCCATGGTGCAGCAGGTGCTGGACAGCTTCGGCAAGATCGACATCCTGGTGAACAACGCCGGCACGGCCACCCTGGAGGCGGTGGTGGACATGAGCGAGGAATCCTGGGACGACATGATCGACGTCCACCTGAAAGGCACCTTCCTGTGCAGCAAATACGTGGTGCCTCAGATGATCGACGCCCACAGCGGTAAGGTGGTCAACATCAGCTCGGTGGGCGGCACCCGGGGTTTCGGGATGGGCAGCCATTACTGCGCCGCCAAGCACGGCATCATCGGCTTTACCAAATCCCTGGCCATGGAGACCGCCGACCACAACATCAACGTCAACGCGGTGTGCCCAGGCACGGTCTGGACCGACATGATGCAGGGCCTGGCTAACTATTTCGGCATGGAAACCGCCGACGCCAAGGAGAACTTCTTCTCGGGCCATCTCTTCAAGGACCGGGAGATCACTCCGGACGATATTGGCCAGGCCGTGCTCTGGTTGGTCACCGAGGACACCAAGTGCATCACCGGCGGGATCATCATGGTGGACGCCGGCTGGACTTGCCGGGCACCGTAAGCGCCGGTGCAACCCTGGCGGTAAGGATTGAGGCGGGCGCCCGCGCCCCCTTGAGCACTAATCTAAATAACTGGAGGAATGACAGATGGACGATGTGACCAGACGCGAAGAACAACCCCTGGAAGCCCAAGCCGAGGAGCTGGTCCCCTGCATCCTGGAAGAAGTCTGCATCGAAGAGATGGCGGTGGACGGAATCTGTGGCATCTACTAAAAGCCGGCCTGGTTTCCGGTCCGGATGTGGCCGGGAACCAGGCGAAATTCAAGGCAACGGGGGAAGCGCCATGAGCCCGGGAAAGGTCTATTGTCTCAAGGAGGGGGTCCAGGTGCGCCCGGAGGTCTTTGGGCTGCTCTTTTACGATTACCGGGGTCCCAAACTCTACTTCGTGCCTTCCCGTGACCTCATCAACATTTCTTTTTTTGCCGGACGGCAAACCGAGCAGGAACTGATTGAAACCATTGCCACCGCTCATCCCTGGTCCCGTCGCGATATTCAGGACCGGGTGCGGCAAATTCTGGAGATGCTCGAGACGAAGGGATTGGTCCATGGGCAATCGTTATCTTGACCTGGGGTTATCCGCCCCGGTAAACGTCACCTGGGAAGTGACTTACAACTGCAACCTCTCGTGCATCCACTGCCTGTCGGACTCGAGCCGGCAGGGGCACCTGGGGCTGAGCACCCAGGAGTGCCTGGGGGTGATCGATATCCTGGCGGACCAGAAGGTCTTCCAGTTGAGCATCGGCGGCGGCGAGCCCTTCACCCGTCCGGATTTTTTGGATATCGTGGACCATGCCCACCAAAAGGGTATCGTCACCTGCATCAGCACCAATGGCACCCTGATCACCGAAGAGATAGCCCGGCGGCTGGATCACCGACTGGTCTATGTCCAGGTGAGCCTGGACGGCGCCACCACCGAGTCCAATGACGCCATCCGGGGCCGGGGCAGCTTCCGCAAGGCGGTGCGAGCCCTGGAACTCTTAGGCCAGACGAACATCGGTCTGAGCCTCAACACCGTGCTCACCCGTCTCAGTTTCCCGGAGTTGGACCGCCTCTCCGACCTGGCGGCCAGCGTCGGGGCCCGCCTCAGGGTCTCGCGCTTCCGGCCATCGGGCCGGGGCAAGCGCTCCTGGGACGACCTGAATCTTTCCAAGGAGCAGATGGTCGGCTTCTCGGAGTGGCTGAACCGGCACCTGGAAGTCTCCACCGGCGACTCCTTCTTCTCGGTGTCCTCGGAAGACCGCCGCTCCCTGGGGCTTAACATGTGTGGGGCGTGTAAGCTCACCTGCTGTATCTCCCCACTGGGAGAGATTTATCCCTGCGCCTTCTTGCAGGAGCCGGAATTTCTGGCCGGTAAGCTGCTGGAGGATAATTTCGCTCACATCTGGGAGCACTCGCTGGTCTTTGGCTCTTTTCGCGAATTAGAGATCAAATCCTGCGAGCGCTGCCAGCGCTTTAATCTGTGCCACGGCGGCTGCCCGGCCGTGGCTTATCATACGCAACGCCGCTTGGGCCTGCCGGACCCCGAGTGCCTGGTCAATTGCATCACCGTTAATTCTTTGACACCCGGGAGGGCCGATGACCAACGCGATACCCCGAGGGCGGTTCTCCCTTAGACCGGGCCTCAGGCTGATCCCAGGGGAGGCGGGAGGGGTCCTCCTCCAGCCCGCACCGCTACGCCTCCTTCGTGTCAACTCCGCAGCATTTGCGCTCCTTCAGAGATGTCAGGCAGGCTTCTTTTTAGAGAATAACGCCAGCCAGCCCGCGGGCCAACCGGAGAGGTCCATGTTCGCCTTTCTCGATGCCCTCTGGCAATCCGGTTTGCTGGACTGGCAGCCGGCCCTGGATACCTGCGCCCCGGCGGTCAGTATCGTCCTGCCGGTATATAACCGGGCCGGGGAGATCGGCAGATGCCTCGAGGCGCTGCTGGCCCTCAATTACCCCGGAGCGCGGCGGGAGATCATCGTGGTAGACGATGGCTCCACAGACGGCACCCCGGACGTGGTGAGAAATTGTCCGGTCAGGCTCCTCGTTCAGCCCCAAAACCTCGGGCAATCCGCAGCCCGCAATGCCGGGGTGCGGGCCGCCGGGGGCGATATCATTGCCTTTATCGATAGCGACTGCATCGCCGACCGGGACTGGCTTCGGGAGCTGTTGCCCTATTTTCAGGATTCCCGGGTAGCCCTGGTGGGCGGCTACGTAGATTCCTTCTTCCGGGAGACCAGGCTGGACCGCTTTGAGGAGGTCCAGTCTCCTCTGAACATGGGCCAGGGGTTGGCCTTCGGCACCACTGCTGAGTCGGACTTTTACGTGCCCACCTGCAATGTCCTGATCCGGAAAGAAGCCTACCTGGAGGTGGGGGGGCTGGATGAGGGGCTGCGTCTGGGCGAAGATGTGGACCTGTGTTGGCGGCTCAAGGAAAAGGGCCATCGTCTTCTTTACGTGCCCCGGGGCAAGGTGAGACACAAGCATCGCAACCGCCTCCGGGAAATCCTGGCCCGGCGTTTCGACTATGGCACCTCCGAGGCCTTTCTCTTCAGCCGGCATGAGCAGGTGAAAAAACGCTTCCCCTGGAAACCCACGGCCCTGGGTGTCTTCTTCTTAGGTTGTCTGGCGCTGCTGACGGGGTTCTGGCTGCTTCTCCCCCTGGCGGCGTTGTTGACGGCGACCGAGGCCTGGCGCCGCCAGCGGCAGGTGCAGATGAAGGCCGGGATGGCCCTGGGCTACCTCGCGGTCCTGAGGGCGATTCTCAGGGATTATTTCGCCACAGGGTTTTATCTCACTTACCACTTGCTCCGCTATTATTTACTGCCTATTTTAATAATAGCCCTAATTTTTCCGGCCGCGGCGCCGCTAGCGGCGGTGCTTATCCTCTTTCCGGCGACGGTAGAGTTCGCCCGAAAGAAGCCGCGGCTGTCCCTGCCGCTGTTTCTCTGCCTCTATCTGGCGGAGCAGGCCTGCTATCAGGCCGGGGTATTCTGGGGTTGTCTCATTTGGAAAAATTTTCGTCCATATCATCTGTTGTTCTTCCGGTCTCAGAGAAATTCTGGGGCAGAGAGAGGTACACCGAATCTTAACTTTGAGGAGACCATATGCCGAAATTCTTAATTGAACGAGAGATTCCCAAGGCCGGTCAGCTTTCCCCCGCGGACCTGCAGGCCATCTCCCAGAAATCCTGCCAGGTTCTTCGGGAACTCGGTCCGCAAATCCAGTGGCTGCAGAGCTACGTGACCCCAGACAAGATTTACTGCGTATATCTGGCGCCCAACGAGGACATAATCAGGGAACATGCCAAGCGGGGCGGCTTTCCCGCCAACCGTATTTCTGAAATCAAAAAGGTGATTGATCCTACGACAGCCGAATAGGACAATCCCGAAACAAGCCGGCCCTCATGACGAAAGATTTGACCAACAAATATCATCGTCTGCGTACAATTCTCCAGGACCTGGGGAGCGTGGCAGTGGCCTACTCCGGCGGGGTGGACAGCACCCTGCTCCTCAAGGTGGCCCAGGAGGTCCTGGGGGAGCGGATACTGGCCATTACCGCCGACTCCGAGACCACCCCCCAGCAGGAGCGGAAAGATGCGGCCCTCCTGGCCCGAGAACTGGGGGTGGAGCACCTGGTGGTGGCCGGCCGGGAACTGGAGCTGCAGGAGTTTCTCCGGAACCCCACCGACAAGTGTTATATCTGCAAAAAGGCTCGTTTCAGCGAGCTGGTGAAAATGGCCCGGGAGCGCGGCCTCAATGCGGTGGTGGACGGCGGCAACTTGGACGACCAGGCAGACTTCCGTCCCGGCATGCGGGCCGTTGAGGAACTGGGGATCAGGAGCCCTCTGGCGGAAGCCGGCCTTACCAAGGCGGAGATCCGCCTCCTCTCCAAGAGGCTGAAGCTCCCCACCTGGAAAAAGCCGGCCTACGCCTGCCTGGCCTCCCGTATCCCGTACCATCACGAAATCACGGTGGAGAAGCTGCGGCAGATCGATGCCGCCGAAGAGCTAATCCGGAAAAGGGGCCTGGCGACCCAGGTGCGGGTCCGGCATTATGGCGACACGGCCCGCATCGAGGTAGAACCCGTAAGCATCCACAGGCTGGCCGCCAAGATGGTGCGCTCGGACCTAATCAAAGAGCTTAAGACCCTGGGCTTCAAGTTCGTCACCCTGGACCTGGAGGGGTACCGTACCGGGAGTCTGAACCCGGCTGAGGTTAAAACCAAAACAGAAAGTTAATGGTCCCCTTAGAAAATCCGCTGGCCGCCCCATGGGGCGCCATCAACCCTACGGCCAAGGGCCTGTTTAAAGGAAGGTAAAGCATGGAAAATGAATTCTTAAGAGACCTGCTGAAGCAGGTCGCCAGCGGCCAGATGAATCTGGACGCCGCCATGCACGCATTGCGCAAGCTCCCCTTTGAGGACCTGGGCTACGCCCGGATAGACTTCCATCGTTGCCTGCGGAACGGGGTGCCGGAGGTCATTTATTGTGCCGGGAAGACCCTGTCGCAGATCCAGGGCATTGCCCAGAAGCTCGCCCATCACCATGTTAACGTCCTGGCTACCAGGGCCAGCCAGGAGGTGTTTGAGGGCGTCCGGGAAGTGGTCCCCGACTGCGAGTACCACGAAGCGGCCCGCATCATCGTGCTAAAGCCCCGGCCGTTGGAAGGATCGGGGCTCATCGCCGTGGTGAGCGCCGGCACCTCGGATATTCCCGTGGCCGAAGAGGCCGCCATCACCGCCGAAGTCCTGGGCAATAAAGTTACGCGCCTCTATGACGTGGGGGTGGCGGGAATCCACCGGCTGCTGAACCACTGTGACGACCTATTCCGGGCCAACGTGGCGGTGGTGGTAGCCGGCATGGAAGGCGCTCTGGCCAGCGTGGTGGGTGGCCTGGTCTCCTGCCCGGTAATCGGGTTGCCCACCAGCGTGGGTTACGGCGCCAGCTTCGGGGGCATCGCCGCCCTGCTCAGCATGCTGAACAGCTGCGCCTCGGGGGTCTCCGTGGTCAACATCGATAATGGCTTTGGGGCCGGCTTCCAAGCCAACCTCATCAACAAGATCGCGGCCAAGGCCGCCTCGGACACGGACATTGCGAGGCCTGAGATGCAGGAAAAGCCCGCCGACCTACACCTGAAAAGGGCCTCCTGCTGTTCTTGACGTTTTGGATATGGATTGGATATGGAGATGACTCAATGAAAATCGCTTATTTCGATTGCTTCTCCGGGGCCAGCGGCGACATGATTCTGGGCGCCCTGGTGGACGCCGGCCTAAGTCTGGAGCATCTCACCGGGGAATTGGCCAAGTTGAACCTCTCCCATTATCATATTGCCGCCAAGAAGGTGGTAAAACAAGGGCTGGGCGGAACCCAGATGCTCATCGATCTAGAAAGGGACCGGCACTTCGAGGTCGGGCACCACCATGAGGAAGGGTTTCACAACCATCATCACAATCATCATCATGGGCGCCATCAAGATCATCATCACGACCACCACTCGCACCGCGGCCACGAATGCCAGCGCCCGCCTCGCCATGAGCACCGGAATTTCCATGACATCAAAAATCTCATTGAGGCCAGCCCCCTCGACGAGGCGGTGAAGCACCAGAGTCTCCAGATCTTTACCCGTCTGGCCGAAGCTGAGGCGCAGGTGCACCGCACCAGTATCGAACAGATCCACTTCCACGAAGTGGGGGCGTTGGATTCCATCATCGACGTGGTGGGGGCGGCCATCGGCTTCCAGGCCCTGGGGATTGAGAAGATTTACTGTTCCCCCCTGGAGGTGGGCAGCGGCACGGTGGTGTGCGCCCACGGCACCTTGCCGGTGCCGGCCCCGGCCACTCTGGAACTCATCAAAGGCAAGCCCGTCTATTCCAGCGGGGTGCAGGGAGAGCTGCTGACGCCCACCGGGGCCGCCATTCTCACCACCCTGGCCGCGGCCTTCGGCGCCATGCCGGCCATGACCGTGGAGGCCAGCGGTTACGGCGCCGGCACCCTGGATACGCCCGGTCCCAATCTCCTGCGGGTCTCCATCGGCGAAGCCGCCGAGACGGCGCAGGGCTTCCAGGTGGAGCGGGCGGCGGTCATTGAAACCAATATTGACGACATGAATCCCCAGCTCTATGATTATCTTATCCAGAAGATGCTGGATATGGGCGCCCTGGATGTCTTCCTGGCGCCCATCCAGATGAAGAAGAATCGCCCCGGCACCCTGGTCTCGGTCATCTGCCAGGTGGAGGCGGTGGAAAAATTTGCCGAGTTTTTGCTCCAGGAGACCACTACCATCGGACTCAGGTGGCGGGTGGACCACCGCCTCAAGGCCGACAGGTCGATGCGGACGGTGGAGACCAGGTATGGGCCGGTGCGCTTTAAGGTGGCGCACCTGGGCGATCAGACCGTCAATATTTCCCCGGAGTACGAGGACTGCAAACGCCTCGCTCTGGAAAAGAGCCTGGCCCTTAGAGACGTCATGGAAGAAGCCGGTTCGATGGCTGTGAAACTGAAACATGGCAATGGCTGAGGGGAAGGATTTCCACCTTAGAACGTAATAAAGCTCAACTAATTTTCGAGCGGTGGGCGCTTCCACCGAAAATTCCACCAGTGAAGGAGCAGGCTATGGAAAAGATTCTCAGAATTGACATGGGCGCAGAGGGCGGCCCCAAGGTCTCCGAGGTTCCGGTGGGGGAATACGCCGGTCTGGGCGGCCGGGCCATGACTTCCAGCATCGTGGGCAAAGAGGTGCCCCCCCTCTGCCATCCCCTGGGTGGCGAGAACAAACTGGTGATCGCCCCGGGGCTATTGAGCGGCACGGCCGCCGTTTCTTCCGGCCGCATCTCGGTGGGCTGCAAGAGCCCTTTGACCGGAACCATCAAGGAGTCCAACGCCGGGGGGCAAGCGGCGCAGGTCCTGGCTCGTTTGGGCTACGCCGGCATTGTCCTGGAGGGCAAGCCAAAAACGGACGACCTCTACAAGGTGTTCATCAACAAAGATGGAGTCACGATCACCGTGGACAACAGCTTAAAGCTGCTGCCCAATTATGACCTTATTGACCGGATGAAAAAGGAGCATGGAGAAAAGATCGCCTGTATCTCCATCGGCCCTTGCGGCGAGATGAAGATGGCGGCATCTTCAGTGGCCTTCACCGACATGGAGCTCAGGCCGTCCCGCCATGCAGGCCGTGGAGGGGTCGGAGCCGTTATGGGCGCCAAGCAAGTTAAAGTCATTGTGCTTGATGGAACGGGCACGAAGATGCGAACCCCCAAGAATCCGGAAAAATTCAACGATGCCAATAAGCGGTTTACGGAAGGGCTCAAGGGCCATCCGGTCACCGGGCAGGCGCTGCCCGCCTACGGCACGAATGTATTGACTAACATCCTCAATGAAGCAGGAGGGTATCCTACTTACAACTTCGCGGAGGGGCGCTTTCAAGGGGCTCATCAGATCAGCGGTGAGACGCAGACAGAAATAATGGAATCCAGGGGCGGGTTGACCTCCCATAGCTGCCACACTGGCTGCGCCATCCGCTGCTCGGGCACCTATCACGATAAAGACGGCCATTACGTGACTAAACAACCCGAATACGAAACTGTCTGGGCGCACGGGGGCAATTGTGGCATCTGTGATATGGATGCCATTGCCAATCTTGATTTCCTGGATGACAACTTCGGGCTGGACACCATTGAAACGGGGGTTACGGTGGGCGTGGCCATGGAAGCCGGCCTGCTCAAATTCGGAGATTCCGAAGGGGCCATCAATCTGGTGAAAGAAATAGGCAAAGGCACCTACCTGGGCCGCATCCTGGGGGCCGGCGCCGAAGTCACCGGCAAAATCTTTGGCGTGGAGCGGGTTCCGGTGGTCAAAGGCCAGGCCATGCCCGCCTATGATCCTCGAGCAGTGCAGGGCATCGGCGTCACCTACGCCACCAGCACCATGGGGGCCGACCATACGGCCGGCTACGCCGTGGCCACCAATATCCTCAAAGTGGGGGGCGACGTCGATCCCCTTTCGCCCAAAGGCCAGGTGGAACTGTCCCGGAATCTGCAAATCGCCACGGCGGCGGTTGATGCCACCGGCATGTGCCTGTTCATCGCCTTCGCCGTCCTGGACCAGCCGGAGACCTTTCAGGCCTTGATCGATTTGATCAATGCCTTCTATGGCGGCAACCTGGATGCCAATGGCGTGATGGAATTGGGCAAAACCATCCTGAAGATCGAAAAGGAGTTCAATACCCAGGCCGGCTTCACCAAGGCCCACGACCGGCTGCCGCGGTTCTTCAAGAACGTGCCCCTGCCCCCGCATAACGTCGTCTTCCAGGTGACGGATGCGGAGCTGGATGAGGTGTACAACTTCTAAGTAGTTAAACTCACTGCCTGACCCGAGGTGGGGCCGGCCCTGGCCCCACCTTCTTTCCCCTTTACAACCCCTTCATATTCTTTATAATAAAAGATAGGGACGCCCTTGGAACTGCAGGAATTCATTACATGTCTAACCGAGTGACGAGGGATACCCCCAAACCTGACGCTGCCGTTCTCTCCTTTAGCCTATCGCAGGCTCATCTGCCGCGCCTTTTCCCTCTCTTGCAGCAAGGTTTTTTGGTCAGGGTTCCGGGGGGCTGCAATATCAGAACCATCCTTTGCCAGCATCTCGGCTTTACGCCGGACTATCTGGAAAACCGGATCCAGACCATCTTTCTCAACGGCAAAGCGGTGGACGAAGTGGATGCGACCATCGTGGGCGAGGGCGCCACCCTGGCCCTGTCCACCGCCATGCCGGGGCTGGTGGGGGCGACCATGCGGAAGGGCGGCTATTATGCGGGCTTGCGCGGCGCCATCACTCACCGGGAGGCCAAACGAGCCACACCGGAGGCGAACTGCCTGGTGAGGCTTAAGCTTTTCAACCTCTTGACCGGGGAAGTGGGGCCCCTTTTCCTGGAGAAGGGCATCTGTTTCGAGAGCGCCGTTCTTGAAGACTTTTTCAGAACCCGGCCGGAGGATTTCTGGTCGGGATTTCTGGCTGTGTCCCTGAACGGCAAGGAACTGGACCTCACGGCTTTGGCCGCCGGGCCCTGGCCCGGCGTGCCGGACCTTATCTGTCTGAAAGTTCTGGTCGGACCTGACTGAGAGGGAAAAATTTCACGGCAAGGAAGGCGGCTCATGTTCAAGGCGGCTACCGTCACCCTGAAAAACAGGTTTTCCCGGGATATGGGACGGCGCCTGGGCAAGGCCCTGGTGGAGAAGCTCGGAGATTTCCCCCAGGCCTGCTGGCTCTTCTGTTCTCCCCAAACCGGCCAGCGGGAGTTGCTCAAGGGCATCGTCAGCGCCGTTCGCACTCACACCCTGGTGGGTTGCACCACCGACGGCGAGATCTCTTCCGAGGGCTTCAGCACCGGCTCGGCGGTGCTGGGGGGCATTGCCAGCGATCAGATCGACTTCCAGGTCGCCTGTGCCACCAATCTGGGCCAGGATTCCGAAAAAGCGGGGCAAGAACTGGCCAGGGCTTTCTCCCCGGGAACCAGTTATTTGCAGCTCTTCTCGGATGGCCTCACCGGCAATGGCTGCGCCCTCTTGCGGGGCATGGCGGGGGTCCTGGGCCGGCAGACGCCCATCGCCGGCGGCACGGCGGGAGATGGCGGGGAGTTCGTCCGCACCCGGCAGTACATCGGGGATCAGGTGCTGACTGATGCCGCGGTGGCCATCGGCTTGTCCGGTAACTTCCAGGTGGGCACCGGGGTCCGTAGCGGCTGGTCTCCCCTGGGTATCGCCAAGCGGGTGACCCGGGCCTCGGGCAATGTGCTTTATGAATTGGGTGGCCAGCCGGCCCTGGAGGTCTATGAGCGCTTCCTGGGAAAACATGCCGAGAGATTACCGGCGGTGGGCGTGGAGTACCCCATGGGTCTGGTGGACGACAGCGGCTATTGCGGCGGTGGCGAATATCATCTCTTGCGCGCCACCATGTCGGTCAATCGCGAGGACGGCTCCATCTCCTTCGCCGGTGAGATCCCGGAGGGGGCCATGGTCCGGATGACTTGTGGCGATACCGACGCCATCCTGGAGGCCACTGGCCGGGCCGTAGAATTGGCCCAGGAGGACCTGGGGGGGCGGTCCCCGGTCATGGCCTTTTTTTATTCCTGCATGGCCCGGAGAATTGTCCTGGGTCGGCGCACCAAAGAAGAAATAGAGCACATCCGCCAGAAAGTGGGCCGAGAAATCCCCATCCTGGGATTTTACACCTATGGGGAGTACTGCCGCGTCAGCCCCGGCGGCCCCAGCTTTCTCCACAACGAAACGGCCACGGTGTCGCTCATCGGAATTTGAGATATGCAGATCAAAACTTTGCTGGAGAGAGTCAAGGAGTTGGAAGAACTGCTTGATGTCTCGGAGCGCAAAGCCGACATCTTGACCAACCTGCTGAAAGAGGCCAACGCCGAATTCGAACATACCCTGGAAATGGTCACCATCTCGCAGGCCAATTTCCGGGCCGTGTTTGAGAATGCCCCCGAAGCCATCTTTATTGTAGATGGGGAAGCATACCGCATCCTGGATTGTAACGACTTTGCCACGAAATGGCTGGGATATAGGCGCGAAGAGCTGCTTTCCCTCAGCTTTGACGACCTGATCGAAGCCAGCAGCCAACAGAATGTTTTACGCCTGGGCAGTAGCTATAAAGGCATCCAGGAGTGCCGCTTTAGGAAAAAGCGCGGCGTCGCGGTGGATTCCGAGGTGACGGGGACCATGCTCGAATTCCAGGGCAGAAGATGCATGGTGGTGCTTGTCCGGGATGTCACCGAACGCAAGCAGCTCGATGAACTGGCGAGGTACAAGGAACTCTTCGAGAACGTCACCGACCCTGTATTCATCAATAATCTCCAGGGGAGGATCCTGGAGGTCAATGATGTGGCTTGCGAGCGCTTCGGCTACTCCCGGGAAGAATTCTTCCGGATGAGTCTGAAACGACTCGCCGGGCCCGACCAACTGGCCCTCCTCCAGGAAACCAGGGCCCAGATCGAAGAAGGCCTGACCATCCAGTTTGAAATGGAAACGATTACCAAAACGGGGGAATGGATTCCAGTGGAATTCCACGCCCGGGGCATCACCTATCGGGGCCAACCCGCGGTTTTGGGCGTGGCACGGGACTTGAGCTTCAGGAAGAAGCTGCAACAGACCCTGGTGGAAAAGGCCCGGCTGACTGCGGTGGGGGAAATGGCCAGCGGCATCGCCCATAACTTCAATAACCTGCTGCAGATGATCTTGGGGGCCACCGAGGCCTCCCTGGGGAAACTGGAGGCCGGCAAGATCAGGGAATGCCGGGAAGCACTCCAGCGGATTCAGGCCACCTCCCAGCGGGGCGGCGAAATCGTCCGGCGCCTCAAGGATTTTACCACCACCGGGTTTGCCGACAGCGATGCGGCCGATAGTTTTGCACTGGCCGAACTGATCCGGGAAGCAGTGGAGCTGACCAAACCCCTGTGGAAGAACCTGCCTGATGTGCGGAAGATCGAGGTATATCAGGACCTGGACCCTGACTGCCTGGTGCAGGGGAGACCTTCGGAAATTTATGAAGTCCTGGTCAATCTCATCCTCAATGCGGTGGAAGCCATGCCGAAAGGCGGGTCCTTGTTGATTTCCACCCGGGTCCGGGACGAGAAGGTTTGGCTCCAGGTCAGCGATACCGGGGTCGGCATCACCGCTGAAAACCTGGAGCGCCTCTTTCAGCCCTTCTTCAGCACCAAGGGGCTAAAGAGCAGCGGCTTGGGCCTCTCTTCCAGTTACGGCATCATCACGCGGCACCAGGGGGAGATTCAGGTGGAAAGCACGGTGGGCCAGGGCACGACCTTCACGGTGACCCTACCCCTGGCCCATACCCCCGCCCGGATGAAAGTCGCCGCCCTAGTCGACCTGGAAAGTCCCAAGATCAAGTTTCTCATCATCGAGGACGAAATTAACATTGTTAAGTCCATGGAATTATTTTTTGAAGAGACCGAGGTGGAACTAGTCGCCTGCCGCACAGGCACCGAGGGTCTGGAAGTCTACCTCAACCACCAGTTTGATGTGGTGCTGTGCGACCTGGGACTGGATGACCTGAACGGCTGGGAAGTGGGCAAGCAAATCAAAGACCACTGCCAGGTGAAGGGACTCCGCAAGACCCCCTTCCTCCTTTATACCGGCTGGGATAAGAAATTTGATCCCGAGCAACTGGCAGAGAGCGGGGTGGACCGTCTGGTGACCAAACCCGTCTCCTGCGCCGATTTACTTCGTTTGCTGCGGGAAGCTGTGGCCCATAATAACAACCACAACCACTGACCTCAGCCCCCAATGGCAGACATGGGGCCGCTGAGGCATTTTGGGGAAACGCCGTTGTTCAAGGAGTGTTCCCGGGGCTTATTCCAAATGGCCTGGCGAATGGCGACCTCGATATCCTTGTCGGCCGCCCCGCGGCGCAGCAGACTCCTGAGATCCACTTCTTCCCGGGTGAAGAGGCAGTTGCGCAGCTTGCCGTTCGCGGTCACCCGGAGGCGGTTGCAGGTGTGACAGAAGTGCTGGGTAACGGGCGTGATGAGACCAATCTTGCCCAAGGCCCCGGGAAAGCGGTAGTAGCGCGCCGGGCCGTTGCTGTGCTCGCTGTGGGCCGGCAGGAGCCGGTCCAGCCGCTGCAGGCGCTCTTTGATCTCCTCCCCTGAAAAAAAGTGTCTTTCCTGGACTCCGGGCAGGAACTGCATCAGCTCGATGAATCTCACATGGAAGGGAAAGGTGTAGGTCAGGGAGGCCAGGTCGCCGATTTCCTCAGCATTGAGGTCCCGCATGACCACCACGTTGATCTTGATGGGCTGGAAACCGATGACGCGGGCCTGGTGAATACCTTTCCAAACCTGAAAAAAGGCGTTAATACCGGTGACCCGGGCATATTTTTCCGGGCTCAGGGTGTCCAGGCTGATGTTGAGCCGGCTGATCCCGGCGTTAAAGAGGTCCTGGGCGAATTGGGGCAAAAGGACCCCGTTGGTGGTGAGGCTGAGGCTTTCCAGCTCAGGCAGCCGGGCAATCCTTTCACAGAGATGGGGGAGATCGCGCCGCACCAGCGGTTCGCCCCCGGTGAGGCGGATCTTGGTAATGCCCAGAGATATAGCTATCCTGGCAATTCTCTCCAGCTCCTCATAGCGCAGGATGTCTTCGTGTGGCAGAAAAGGCACACCCGTCGAAGGCATGCAATAGAGGCAGCGAAGATTGCAACGGTCGGTTACGGAGAGGCGAAGATAGTCAATGCGGCGCTGATAGGGGTCGATGAGGGGGTTTTCTGAGGTTCTCCGGTTAGATTGCACGTGTTGAGCCGCCTGTGGAAATATTCGAGATTGGCCAGTAAGGCCCAAAGGGGAGCCCCAGCGGCTCCCCTTTGAGTGAAAATGGTTACCCTTACTTCGAGGCCATAAGACCTTTTGGGTCGGTAGGCCCAGAGGAAGCTGACGTTCAACCTGGCCCGGGATTACATCCCGGCGCCCCCTGGCACCTTTGCCACCCTGATTTATTATAAAAATGTAAGTGCTGACAACTCCTTTGTCAATGGCAAGAGAGTCTCTAGTGATCCCCCCTTCCCGTTACCAGATTATTGAGTCCCCGAGGCTACTTATCCTCAGGACTGATCATCTCCCACAAGGTGATTTCCACAGGCTGCGCCAGGATCTGGTCCACCTTCCCCAGAAGGGCCTGCAAGTAAGGCATCTGCAGATGTTCGTCCAGGTCCCTTTTACTCCGCCAATTTTCGTAAAAGACAAAGGCGGACTTATCATCCAGCGCTTGGTGCAGATCGTAGTTGACGCAGCCGGGCTCAGACCGAGTCGGCGCCACCAGGGCCAGGAGCTCTTCTTTGACCCTGGCTTCCATCCCGGGTTTGGCCTTGATTTTGGCTACCACCGTCAGCTTCGCTCCCGCCATCTGTGCCTCCCTTCCGTATTGGCCGATGAGCCGCCCTTCCAAGGTCCCGGAAACCTTTTTTGGGGTTGGTTGTTTCCCCTCTTTAGGGCAGACCTCTATTCAGATTTGAAGCCGCAAAAGGCGCAGCTTTCCGGGTCTTTCTTAAAGAATTTAAGCAATATTAGTGCCAGGTTAAGAAACGGCGATAAACGGTCGATTTCCCGTAGGCGTGGGGCAGGATGGGACACCGGCTTGGGGGCGCAAGACCCCAACGGGGCTAGGGATAATCAGGATAAGTTGCTGAAAAAAATACTAATAAATAAAAATGGGGCCGATTGGGGCTAAAAAAGGCAAACTATGGCTGACCCCGGTTAGCCGGCCTTGACCCGAAATGCATAAATCATTTGGAGCAACCGGTCCAGCAATGGCAGGAGGCCCTGCCTTATTTGCCGAGGCGGTAGGAGATTCCCGGGGCCAGCCCTTCCTGCGCCAGGATGGCCTCCAGGTTTCGCACCAGCCTCAGCCCCAGGGCCTTGCCGTTGGTTTCAGTTTTCTCAGGAGATTCAGCCACTAACGGGGCTCATGAAGGAAAAATTAAAGATCCGGCCCAGGAGGCGCCACCGGGTAGGGCCAGTCATCGGAGGTCGGGTCCATTTTTTGCATAAAAGAATTTTGGTGCTTGAGCTTTTTTCCGCCTTGGAAAGCTGCTTCCTTCATTATTAATCCATCACCCCAAAAGTGTCATGGCCAGAATACGCGTGGAAAGCTATAAATTTTGCCCACAGTGCTGCGGCACCCTGGAAAGGCGCCGGCTCAAGGCCGGGGAGCCTGAACAACTCTGCTGTCCCCAGTGCGGCTTTATCTTCTATCTCGACCCCAAGGTGGTGGTCGTCGCCGTGGTCCCTAAAGATGGCGGCCTCGTGCTGGTGCGGCAGGATAGGGCCTGCCGTCGTGACTCTTGGGTGCTCCCCGGGGGTTTTGTGGACCTGGGCGAGCCCCTGGAAGAAGCGATCACCCGGGAAGTCCTGGAGGAGACTCACCTTTCGGTGCGGGTGAGCCGGCTGCTTCAGGCCTATTCTTATCCGGGAGCCCAAAAGGTGGTGCTCGCCTACCTCACTGAGTATCTGTCCGGCGAACTGGCCCCGGGGGATGAAGCCCTGGAGGCTCGAGTTTTCACCCGCGACGAAATTCCCTGGGATCACCTGGGCTTCCAAACCACCCGCGAGGCCCTGAAGGATTATCTCAGGACCCTCGGTCCGGTTCGCTCCGCCAAAAAAAAGGCCAGTTTCTGAGCCCCCTCAAGGCGCCTGGGGCCGGCGATAACACCGTTTGCCCGCCTCTTTGAGGCGCTTGAGGATATCCGGCCCCTGTTCGAAGTAGCAGAAGCCGTAGTTGGTGGACAGGGCGCCGACCGGGGATATTCATTCATCTCGTAGATGTCCTCCAGCCGGTTCAAGCGCTCATAGAGCTGTTTCACCCTGGCGACGGACATCCGCTGGTCGGAGCGCCACGCCGGCTCCGGAGTGCGCCAGGGATTGCCCTCGAAAATGAGGGAGGTGACCCCGTATTGCGCCGGATCACGGAACATCCGGGAGCCCGGCATCACCATGAGCAGTCCCATGACGTAATAAGAAATCCGGTCGACGTGGTCCTCCAGGAATCTCACCGTGACCAGGCCGTCCTTCTCGGTCTCTCCCGGAAAACCGAAGATCCCCGCCCCAGCAGGCGAAGTCCATTGCGTCCCAAGACCTTGCACTTCTCCCGGTCGGTCAGGTGCTTATTGGACTTCAGGCTCTTGACGATGGAGGCGATGCTCACGCCGGCTGACAGAGGTCCGGGGTAATCGGTGGCGAACAGGACCCGTCCGAAGCCGATGGTCTTGCGGATCTCTTTTACCACGTTCTCCCGGTCTAGCAGCCAATCCACTGCCGCCAGGTCGGCATAGACGTTGTCGAATTTTTTTCCCAGTTGCAACGCTTCATAGAGCCAGATACCCGGCACGTGGGTGCTGTAAGCCCCGAAATGGGCCAAGACCAGGGGCACGTCCGGATATCTCTTCAGCAGATTTTCCCAGAGCATCGGGTGGTTGTTGCCGCTGAGCTCCAGGATTTCAAAGGGGCCGGTCCCGCAGCCGGTATGGGAGAGGATGATGGAGCCGGTACGGCGGCAGGATTCGAAGAGCATCTCCAGATTTTCGTTTTCCGCCGGATTGAAGAACTGGGAAAAGGGCAGGAGCTTGAAGCCCCGCAGGGAGAGGCGCTCCACCTCTTCGATCCTGGCCTCCACGTAAGCCCGGTCTTTGCTGGGATTCACCGACCCGAAGCCGGTCAGGAGGTCGGGATAGTCCCTGACCCAGTCGGCCACGTCCTGATTGGTGACGTGGGTCGGGGAGTAAAGGCTGGCCTTGATCTGCCAGAGGATGGAGGCCAGCGGCAGGCGCTGGGCCAGACTCGAACGGGCATAATCTTTGCTCAACTGCCCTTGAATCTCCGGCCGGTCCACATCGGCAGGATCGGTATCCGTGGCCAGGATGACGGCGTGGGTGACGCCCGCTTTCTTCAGGTCAGCAAAGAATTTTAGGTCCGCGAACTTGGGGTGGATATGGAAGTCCGCCACCTGGCAGCGCCCCGGTTCCCGCGGTTCGTCCACCAATTTCTGTAAATCCTTGGCGGCGGCTGGCAATTCGGAGATCCTGAAGGCTCCTTTGCCCCGCACCACCACGTAGTCCTCTACGGTCAGGGGGTGGTGCAGCGCCTTCAAGGCCATGAAGATGCGGTACCTTATCCGGATATCGTCCACCCGGTCCAAATAAGGCTGCAGCCTGTCAATCAATTCCCGGCGGTCCTGGGCCTCCTCCAGTCGGAACAGGACCCGCACCATGCGCCAACGAATCTCCGGGGGATCGTCAACCAGGGCCCCAAATATCTCGTCTTTGTCAGGCAGGGGCGGAAAGCCGATATAGGAAGGACTCTCTTTCAATTTGCCTCGTTATAAATTTTGTCCGACGGGCAGAGTATTTTGTGTGAGCAGAAGAAAGAAGGCAACACTAAAACCGAGGAACGAGAAAGTTTCCGCCCGGAAACAGGGCGCTTTCGGCTGGCCTGCCAACCTGGGGAGCGACAGGCTGCTGGGGCAAGGAGACAGACTTCCCTGGGACCTGCCGATAAGCGCCTGTTTCCGGAGAAAACCGTCTTGGTTACCGTAAATCAACCGAAAACAGGACCTCAAGCATCAATGGCAAAGCGGCAAGGTGCCGGTCAGGCATGAGATCGAAGCCGTTTAACCAATCGGACCCACCGGGAGGACCGATTTGCCATACATCGACCCCATGATTCCGGCCGCGCAGAGATAGAGGGCCATGAGTCCATCGAGTATTCCTACATACCCGGCCACCTGGATTAACCCCGGGGCCCCGGCCAGACCCAGATCCAACAGCACGAACACCGCCAGCAAGAGGATGAGGGTCAAAATTACCGCCGTGTTGGTTTTCAAAGCAGAGAGCAGGATAATCACCGTAAATATGGTGTAGGCGATCAAGAAGACCAGGAGGGCATTGGCATCCAGGGTGTACCATTTGAGGGCCACGCCGAGATTGATCAGGCTGTAAACCACCCAAAACATTCCATAAATCGCGAATATCAGGGCCGCAAAGAGTTCATTCTTCTTAAACCCTGCCAAGGCCGCAAAAAAGTGTATCAGACCAGTGATCATGGCGAGCGGAATGATAATGCTCACGGCATTTGGACCAAGAATGCCGGCATTCATAAAGCTCAGGGTAAAAAGCCCGATGCCGAAGCTGGCCAAACCTACTGTCGAAGGATCGGCCGTTGCTGTATGTTTGATTTCCAAAATGCCCGCAGGTTCTTGTGAAGCCATTATTCTTTACCTCCTCAATTAAATTGGTTCTTGTCACTCGAAAATCCGGTAAAAAGCCAGAGGCAAACTGAAATTACTGCGCCTATGGTTACCTACCCCCTTCCTCCATGGGAAAATAAATGGCTAATTTCTCTCAAGCAAAATCTGCGCCAGCATTGCCGGAGCCAGTCGATTTTTGCAAATAGCGGTGGCCTTTGAGTAACTATTTGGGAAGATTAGAAAAATATTGTCACTCCCAGCGAAGGACTCTCCGCAATCTCCCCTAAAGTTCAGAGCCTGGGCGCGCGGCATGCCGCCGACCACTGTCCCTCCCTTTTTGGCCCCAGTCAACCCCATATACAGATATCATTACTTATTTCCAGTAGTTAAACTTTAAAAACCCGAGGGCAATAGGGGTCTTCCTCCGCAAGTCACGAAATTTTATTCTAGTCAAAATAGTGTCTATATCGCTGAGATATGCGATAATTACTTCAATGTTTTATTAATCCGGCAAATCGCGCTTTTCGGCCTCGAATGGCATAAACATTGCCAATGTTATCTGGTTGGAAGGGCATAACAGGAATTTTTTGGGGAAGAGTTAATGATAAAGGGTGCCTATGCTTGACCACCATCCAATAAAGCGGTTCCCGGGGTCTCGCCAAGAGCAGGACTACCAGGTCAGGACCGTCTGTCAGGAATGCGCCGTCGGTTGCGGTCTGGTGGCCCATGTCAAAGACGGCCGCATCGTGGATATTCAGGGGGAAGAGGAGCACCCCATTAGCCGGGGCAGGCTTTGTGCCCGTGGGACGGCCTTTGTCCAGGGGCTGACCCTCCCCGAGCGCCTCACCCAGCCCGCCAGCCGCCAGGATCGCCGGCAGGCCTTACAGCCCCTGGATGGCTGGAAGAGCGGCCTGGATCTCCTAGCCGAGCGGCTCCGCCACCTAAAGGAGCGGCATGGTCCCAACGCCCTTCTCATCGGTTGCGACCTGGAGGGCGGCTTGGACTTTTACCTGGGGGCCATGCGCTTCGCCCAGCTCTGGGGGACCTCCCAGGTCTTTTATCCGCTGGGCGAACCCCTGGAGCCCTGGCCCTCCGGCCTGAACAGCCCGGCGGCGTCATGTTCCGACTGGATTCACAGCCGCTGCCTATTCCTGGTGGAGGCGGACCTGGCCGCCAGCCATCCCGTGGCCTGCAGTTGGGTCCAGGAGGCCCAACGCCGTGGGGCCCGGGTAGTGGCGGCGGACGCCCGCTTTACCGGCGCCCTGGCCAAGGCTGACGAGACCCTGAGAATCAAGCCCGAACAGGGCAACCTCCTGGGTCTGGCCCTCATGAAGCTTATCCTGGCGGAGGGCGGCCAGGACGCCGCGGCCGTTGGGGCCGGCTTCACCGAAACTTCCCAATGGCAGGCCTCCTTTGAACAGTTGTCTTTGGAAGGCGTTGAGGCGGCCCTCGGGGTCCCCTTGGAAAGACTCCAGCACCTGGCCCGGCTCCTGGCTCAGCGGGGTCCGGTCACCGTGATCACCGGTAGGGAGTTGGCCGATTTGCCGCACCATCACATCTGGCTAACCCTGGCCACGGCCATGGGCTGGGTAGGACGACCGGGCGGGGGTTGGTATCCCGTGGATGCCGGCGCCCCGCCGCTCAAGATCCATACCTATACGGGTGAAGCCAACACCCGGCCCGAAGGCGGTCACCGCGAAATCCCACCCAAACTGGCCGAGGTGAAAAGCCGGGCCGACCAGCCCGTACGGGCCATCATCTGTTCAGGTAATTGTTTATATGACTATTTATCGCCCTTTGGGCGGTTGACGGAACAGGTAGACCTTATCGCCCACTTCGGCTCTTTCCCCAACGCCACCTGGGAACAAGCCTCCATGACCTTCCCCGCCGCCCTCTGGGCCGAACGGGACGGCCTGTCCTTCAGCAATGACCGATCCATACAATGGGGCACCAAGATTGTGGAGCCTCCGGACGGGTGTCGCTCGGGCCTGGACTTCTGGATGGTGTTGGCCCGGCGCTTCGGCTGGGAGGCCCACTTTCCCTGGGCCGGCGAAGATAGCAGGGCCGATCAGGCCGCCTTCTACTCCTGGCTCATGGCGCAAAGCCCCTTAACCGCCAAGTTGCAGGTGGACCAATTACGGAGTCTGGAACCGGGCTCTCAGATCTTCTGGCCTGTGGGCAAAACCGTTCTGCCCAACGCCAGGTCGCCCTACAAGGGCAAGATTGTCCCGCACCCGGCCCCGGCGGCCCTGGCGCCCGGTGCAGAAACCGCCGAGACGGCAGACTATCCCCTGGCCTTCGAGGCAGTCCAGATAAGCTGCCGCTCCGGGGACGCCAGCCGTTTCTGGCCCTGGACCCGGGGGCTGTCCCGGGAGGACGCCGTCCAGATCAACCCGGAAACGGCCGATCTTCTCGGCATCGAAAATGGCGACGACGTCCTGGTGGAGACCCCCCGGGGCCGTTTGGCCGGCCGGGCCTGTCTCAGCCGCGCCGTGTCCCGCTGGCTGGTGGCCTCCCCCCACGGGGTGAGCGGCCTGAAGGCCCTGGTGCACAAAACGGATCAATCCCTGGATGAAGCTCGCCATCTGCTGAAAAAATTGAGCCTATGACCAATATGACCAAGAGAAAGAGGAATATCCTGCTGGTGGAGGCCTCCCGCTGCATTGGCTGCTTCGGCTGCGAAGCGGCCTGCAAGATGGAACACGACCTCCCCGGAGAACCCAGGCCCATCCGAGTAATCCAGGTGGGACCCTTGGGGGAAGGCGAGGAACTGCTCATGTCCTTCCAGCCCACCACCTGTTGCCACTGCGACCGGCCGGCCTGTGTCACCGCATGCCCCACGGGGGCCATGCAGAAGCGGGAGGATGGCATCGTCTTTTCGGACCTGGAACTCTGCATCGGCTGCCAGACCTGCGCCGTGGCCTGTCCCTTCGGCGTCCCCCATCTCAACCCGGCCACCGGCAAGATCGCCAAGTGCGACGGCTGCCGGGAACGGGTGGACCAGGGCCTGTGGCCGGCCTGCGTGCTCAAGTGCCCCACCGAGACCTTGATCTTCGGCGGTCCGGCCCGGGTGTTGCAGGAGATCGGGACCCAAGAAGCCCTGAAGGTGGCGAAGACCTTCACCCGGGAAGAATAGGAGTCCGGTATGACCAGACTGACCGGCGCGGCGGCGGAGAAGGACTTTCTCACCCAGGTCATCGAAGCCAGCGGCCAGAACTTGTTGGAGTGCCTCCAGTGCGGCAAGTGCAGCGGCGGCTGCCCCATTTCTTCAGCCGAAGTGGGTGGCCCTCGGCGCCTCATCGCCGAGATCCTTTACGGCATGAAGGACAAGGCCCTCAAGGACCCCACCTGGTGGTACTGCGTCAGCTGCGGCACCTGCATGACCCGCTGCCCCGTGGAAATCAATATGTATCGCGTGGCCACCGTGCTCTGCGAGATTGCCGAAAATGAAAAGATCAAGCCTTGCGAGCCGGATATTCACCTGTTTGAGGAGCTCTTTTTGAAATCCGTGGAGAAATACGGCCGGGCCAAGGAACTCAAGGTCGTGATGAAATTCAACCTGCGCACTCTGCGGCCCTTCAAAGACCTGGGCCAGGGGCTGAGCCTGATGCTCAAGGGGGCCATCAATCCCAAAGAGATGTTCAAGAAGAGCCCCCCGGACAAGCGCATCGCCCGGATTTTCTCCCGGGTGCAGGAAATAGAAGCGGGAGACTAGCCATGAAAGTCAGCTACTATCCCGGGTGTTCCCTGGAAGCCACCGGCAAGCCTTATAACGACTCCACCCAGGAAGTCTGCCGGGCCCTGGGGGTGGAACTGTTAGAGGTCCCCGACTGGGCTTGCTGCGGCTCCTCCCCGGCCCTGAAGATGAACGAGCTGCTCTCTGCCGCCCTCTCGGGCGTTAACCTGGCCCTGTTGGAGAAGCAGGAACCCGCCGACGTGGTGGCCCCTTGCCCCTTCTGCTATCGCCGGTTGTTGAGCGCCCAGGACGACATGGCCCGGGACCCGGAATTGAAAAAGCAGGTCCAGGAGGCCATCGAGGCGGACCTGGCCGGAAGCCTGCAAATCCATAACCTGGTATCCTTCCTGCGGGGAAAGGTGGGCCTGGCGGCCATTACCGCCCGTCTGATCAAGCCCCTGGCGGGCCTCAAGGTCGTTCCCTTCTACGGCTGCTACATGGTCAAGCCCAAACAGGTGACCCACTGCGAAGACCCGGAAGATCCCACCGCCCTGGACGAGATCCTGGCGGCCCTGGGGGCCGAGGTCCTGGACTGGGATTTCAAGACGGAGTGTTGCGGCGCCGGCCTGTCTCTCAGCAAAACCGAGAAGGTGGTCGAGCTTTCCGGGCGCCTGGTCCGGGAAGCGGCCTATCGCGGCGCCGACGCCATCGTGGTGGCCTGCCAACTCTGCCAGGCCAACCTGGATATGCGCCAGGGGCAGATCGGCAAGCAAGATAAGAAGGAATATAACCTCCCCATCATTTACTTCACTCAGCTCATGGGATTGGCGCTGGGCCTGGCCCCCACGGCCCTGGGCCTCAACCATCACCTGGTCGACCCCATACGCCTGCTGGAAAAAAAGGGATTAATCGGATGAGTAAAAAGGTTGGCGTCTATATCTGTCACTGCGGCACCAACATCGGCGACGTGGTGGACGTGGACAAGATCGCCGAAGAAATCGGCGCCGAAGACGAAGATGTGGTGGTCTGCCGCCACTACAAATATATGTGCTCCGAGCCGGGCCAGAAGTTGATCCGGGACGACGTGGCGGAGTTGAAGCTGGACCACGTGGTGGAGGCCTCCTGCTCTCCCAAGATGCACGAGCCCACCTTCCGCAACGCCGTGTCCCAGGCCGGCATGAACCAGTATATGTTCGAGATGGTCAACATCCGGGAGCACTGCTCCTGGGTCACCGAGAACCCGGAACTGGCCACCCAAAAGGCCAAGGCCCTGATCAAGGGCGGCATCGCCCGGGTGAAGCATCATCGGCCCCTGGTCGGTTCCTGGAAACCGGTCAATCCCAAGGCCTTGGTGGTGGGCGGTGGCATCGCCGGCATCACCACGGCCCTGAAGATCGCCAAATCCGGCTACAAGGTCTACCTGGTAGAAAAGGAGGAGATCATCGGCGGCCGCATGGCCCAGTTCGACAAGACCTTCCCCACCCTGGACTGCGCCGGCTGCACCCTGACCCCCAAGACCAGCGAAGTGGGGCGACATCCCAACATCGAGATTCTGACCAAGGCGGAAGTCGTCGAGGTCAGCGGCTTCGTGGGCAATTTCAAGGTCAAGATCCGCCAGCAGCCCCGCTATGTGCGGATGGACAAATGCACCGGCTGCGGCGACTGCCAGAAGGTCTGCCCCATCGAGGTCGACAGCAAGTTTGAGCTGGACATGGCCAAACGGCACCCCATCAGCCGGCCCTTCCCCCAGGCCATCCCCAATACCTATTCCATTATTCGCGCCGGTTCGCCGCCCTGCCAGTCGGCCTGCCCGGCCGGCGTCAATGTGGTGGGCTATATGAACCTGGCGGGCCTGGGGAAATTCGACGAGGCCCTGGCCCTGGTGCGGGAGCGCATGCCCTTTGCCGCCTCCTGCGGCCGCATCTGCTTCCATCCCTGCGAAAGCTCCTGCAAGCGGGGCCAGATGGACAAACCTCTGGCCATCTGCCAGACCAAGCGCTTCCTGGGTGACCAGGAACTGGCCCAGGGCACGTTCGTCCATCCGGAAAAGCAGGAAGAGCGCCCGGAGCGTATCGCCCTGGTGGGAGGCGGCCCGGCCAGCCTATCCGCCGCCTACTACCTGGCCCTCATGGGCTTCAAGCCGGTGATCTTCGAGGCCGCGCCCGAAGCCGGCGGCTGGCTGCGCTACGGCATCCCCGAATACCGCCTGCCCAAGGCCATCCTCAAGCAGGAAGTGGACAACCTGGCCTCACTGGGCGTGGAAATCCACTACAATACCCCCATCGGGCCGGGCCGCACCATTGACAACCTGATGACCAAAGAAGGGTTCAGCGCCGTCTTCCTCGGCGTGGGGGCCCAGGACGCCCTGCGCCTGCCGGTACCCGGGGCCGAGTCTGAAGGAGTGCACTGGGGCGTCGAATATCTGCGGGATTCGGCCATGGGCAAGGTTCCCGACCTTACCGGCAAACGGATGATCATCATCGGCGGCGGTAACGTAGCCGTGGACGCGGCCCGCACCGCCGTCCGGCAGGGCGCTACGCCGGTGGCCATGATCTCCCTGGAGGCCCGGGATGAGATGCCCGCCTCGGCCTGGGAAGTGGAGGAGGCCGAACATGAAGGTGTGCATTTCGAGCATCGCTGGGGGGTCAAGCAAATCCTCAGCCAGGACGGGAAGGTGACCGGCATCGAGCTCCGGGCCGTGGAGCGGGTCTTTGACGACCAGGGTCGCTTCGCCCCCAGCTATCTGGACGATCAACTCGCCACCCGGGACGCCGACGCAGTAATCATGGCCATCGGCCAGAAGACCAATTTGAAGTTCCTCACCCCGGAGGACGGCGTCGCCCTGACGGAGCGCGGTCTCATCCAGGTGGACCCGGATACCCTGGCCACCAGTCGGCCCGGCGTCTTCGCCGGCGGCGACTGCACCCTGGGACCGGCCTCCTTCGTTCAGGCGGTGGCCAAGGGCCGGGAGGCGGCAGAATCGATTTACTCCTACCTGGTGCACGGCGGCTTGCGGGAAGTCACCCCCAAGGAAAGGCAGGTAGCCCCGGAGATCACCGCTGATGAGCAGCGGCGGGCCCTGCCCATTCCCCGGCAGGAGATGCCCTGCCTGACGGCCCAGGAGCGCCGGGGCGGCTTCGCCGAAGTGGATCTGGGTTTCACCGCGGAGATGGCCCAGGCCGAGGGCCAGCGCTGCATCAGTTGCTCGCTTTGCTGCCAATGCGGCGAATGCGTGCGGGCCTGCGGTCCGGGCGCCATCGACCTGAAGGAACGGGAGCGGAGCCGGGAACTGGAGGTGGGGGCTATCGTCGTCGCCACCGGCGTCGACATCTTCGATGCCCACAAGTACCCGGAATACGGCCATGGCAAATACCCCGACGTGCTCACCAACCTGCAGTTTGAGCGCCTGTGCAACGCCGCCGGCCCCACCGGGGGCAAGGTCATCCGGCCCAGCGACGGCAAGGTGCCCGAAAGCATCGTCTTCATCCAGTGCGTGGGCTCCCGGGACCGGGCCCGGGGGGGGGAGTACTGCTCCAAGGTCTGCTGCATGGTCTCCGCCAAGCAGCTCAGTATCTTCAAGCACCACAACCGCGAGGGTAAGGCCTACGTCTTTTATATCGATAACCGAACCGGCGGCAAGGGCTATGAAGAGTTCCTGCGCCGGGCCATCGAAGAGGAAGGCGCCACCTATATCCGGGGCCGGGTGGCCAAAGTCTTCCAGGAAGGCGGCCGCCTGGTGGTCAGGGGTGAAAATTCCCTGGTGGGCGGCACCGTCGACGTGGAGGCCGACATGGTGGTCCTGGCCACCGGCCTGACGCCCCAGAAGGACTACCTCAACGTGGCCCGGGCCCTGAACCTGGCCTCGGACAAAGACGGCTTCTTCATCGAGCTCCACCCCAAGCTGGGCCCGGTGGAGACTCCCCTGTCCGGCATCTTCCTGGCCGGCGGCTGCCAGGGCCCCAAGGACATCCCCGAGTCGGTGGCGCAGGGCGGAGCCGCGGCTGCCGAGGCCCTGGCCCTGTTCAGTATGGGGGAAGTGGAAGTGGAGCCCACCGTGGCCCAGGCGGACAGCGCCCTGTGCACCGGCTGCAAGACCTGCCTAAGCCTCTGCGCTTACAGCGCCATCTCCTTCAGCGAAGAAGGCAAGGTGGCGGTGGTCAATGAGGCCCTCTGCCAGGGCTGCGGCACCTGCGCGGCGGCCTGCCCGGCGGCGGCCCTCAAGGTGCAGCACTTCACCCCGGACCAAATCTTTGCCCAGATCGAAGGGATGCTGGCATCATGAGCGACTTTGAACCCAAGATCATCGCCTTTCTCTGTAACTGGTGCTCTTACGTGGCCGCGGACGCCGCCGGGGTCTCCCGCTTCGTCCAGAAGCCCAACGTCCGGGTGATCCGGGTGGCGTGCTCCGGCATGGTGGACCCGAGCTACATCCTCAAGGCCTTCGCCCAGGGGGCGGACGGCGTCCTGGTGGGCGGCTGCTGGCCGGGGGACTGCCACTACATCGCCGGCAATCACAAGGCCATGCGCCGGGCCCCACTCCTGAAAAAACTGCTTAGCGAAATGGGCGTGGAGGAAGGGCGCTTCCGCCTGCAATGGATCGCCGCTTCCGAACCCGGCCCCTATGCCAAGACCATCAATGAAATGACTGAAGTGATTCGCAAACTAGGTCCGTTTCCCCTGAAAAGGAGCGCTGCGTGAGCCGGGCGGAGAAGAAAAAGAAGCTGGCCGTCTATACCGCCACGGGATGCCGCGCCTGTGAGCAGGCCCTCTTGGACCTGAACTACGAAGTCAATGACCTGAGCCGCTTTGCCGAGATAGTCTTCTGGCCTTATATATTGGGCTCGACGTGGGCCGCCCTGGACGAGACCGAGGTGGATGTCGCCTTTTTCGCCGGGGCCATCCGCACTGCGGCGGATCGCCAGGCGGCCCTGAAGCTCCGGGAAAAGTCCCGGTTGCTGGTGGCCGTAGGGGCCTGCGCCGCCTTCGGGGGCCTGCCGGGGTTGGCCAATCTGGCGGCGCCGGCGCCGGAAGTCCCCGGCGCCGCCAGGTCCAACGGGGAACCGGCCCTTCCCGGGATCGAACCCCGGGTCTCGGCTCTGTCCCTGATCGTGCCGGTCGATTATGTCGTCCCAGGCTGCGTCCCGACCCAGAACCTCCTCTGGGCCGCCATGCTGGCCCTGGTCTGCCAGGGCGCCTCACCGGCCCGGCTCTCTTATGCCGCCGCCCGGCTGCCGGCGGCGCTGGCCGAGGCCATCGCCGCCGGCGTCCTGCCGCCCCGGGGCAGCACCTTTGCTGGCGAAAAGTCGGTCTGCGCCAGTTGCTCCCGGATCAAGGAGGAAAAGAAGTTTGGGACCTGCAAGCGCCCTTACCAGGAATACCAGGAAACCGGCCGCTGCCTGTTGGAGCAGGGTGTGATCTGCCAGGGCGTGGCCACCCAGGAAGGCTGCGGCGGCCTCTGCACCGGGGTGGGGATTCCCTGCCGGGGCTGCTTCGGCAAGGCCCCGGCCATCTTCGACCCCGGCGCCAAGATGGTGTCGGCCATCAGCTCCACCTTCGACTCCAGCAACCCCCAGGAGATCGCGGCGTTGGTGGAGAACTTCGTAGACCTGGCGGGCACCTTTTACCGCTACGTGTTGCCGAGCCAATGCGCCCTTTTGGTGACGCCCAGCAAGGTTGAGAAAGATGCAGACGATAACCTTTGATTCATTGCGCTGGCAGGAACAACCGGCCCGGGTCACCATCACGGTCAACGGTGGGCCGCCCCAGGTCTACTTTCAAAGAATCGCCCCCCGGGAAGTGGCGGCCCTGTGCCAGGGACGGCCGGTGGAGGAGTTGCCCCGGATCCTGGCCATCCTGTCTCCGGCCCATCATCTCTGCGCCGCCCGGGCCCTGGACCGGCTCTTTGGGGTGGAGCCGCCGCCGCTGGCCCTGAATATGCGGGAGGCCCTGCGCCAGGCCTTATTTTACCGGCATCACTTGCAGAAATTCTATTTTCTGCTCACTTCGCTGGAGAATCCCTTTATGGATTTCTGGTCCTCCGAGGCCCGCCGCGGGCTGCACACCATCCCGCACCAGCTTTTTGACGACCTCCGGCGCCACGTGTCGCTGGCCCAGGAGGCGGCCGGCATCCTGGGGGGGCGGGCTGACCATCCGGTGACCGCGGTGGCCGGCGGGGTGAGCCGTTACCTGAAAGAGGACAACTACCCGCGGCTGGCCGAAATCGCTGCGGCCTGCCGGAACTATGGCCTGCGGCTGGCCGAGTTCCTCCGGGAAGAGGTCTTGGCTGAGGGGAAAATGGCGGATCTCCTGGAGCTGGCAACCGTGCCCCTGGCCACCCTGGCCCTGGGGCCCGAACCCGACAGTCTGATCTTGAGGGACGTTGCGGGCCAGGAAACGGCCCGTTTCGCCGCCGCTGCCCTCTTCGAAAAAATCGGGCTGCATCATGAGACCTGGACCTATGAACCTTTTGCCTTCCTCCGGGATAAGGGCTGGAAAGACTTGGGCGCCGAGCCGATGGACAGCCTCTTCTTCGTCGGCCCCCTGGCCCGCCTGAACAATGGTGCGCCCCTGGCCGCGCCTTTGGCCGAGGCTGAGCGCCAACGGCTGATTGCGGCCCTGGGGCCCTTCCCTCATTTCAGTGTGGCGGCGGCCTATTGGGCCTTGCTGGTGGAACTGCTGGAGGCGGCGGAGCACCTGGTCGTCCTGTGCGAGGTGGAAAAGCTGACCGGTCCGGCCCTGCGCACCATTCCCGCCGGCCCGGGCCGGGCAGGCCATGCCGCCCTGGAGGCGCCCGAGGGCCTCATCTACCACCATTTTCAAGCCGATGAGCACGGCCTGGTCCGGGAGGCCCAAGTCCTGGAGGCGGCTACGGAAAATAATGGACTTTTCGGACTCCTGACCCGGCAGACGGTGGAGGCTGCCCTGGCCCGGAAACAACCCTGGGAGGAGACCAAAGAGAGGATCGAATTGAGCCTGCTGCCTTTTTAATCGAATCGTCTCGGGCCTGCAGGCCTCAGGAGGACTAGCGTTCATGTTGAAGACCTTGATTGTGGATGCCCAGAAATGTTCCGGGTGCCGTTCTTGCGAGAACTACTGCGCCCTCAAGCACGGGGGCTTATGCAACCCCGCCAGGGGTAGGATTCACGTGGTCAAGTGGGAACGGGAAGGGATCTTCGTGCCCATCAACTGCCGGCGCTGCGAGAAGCCGGCCTGCGAGCAGGTCTGTCCCAAGCACGCCACCTACCGCAACTTCGACACCGGCGCCCTGGAGGTGGATGCGGCCCGCTGCATCGGCTGCCTGAACTGCGTCTCCGCCTGTCCCTTCGGGGCCACCTTCGTGGACCCGGAGAGCGGCGAGGTCCTGAAGTGCGACCTGTGCGACGGCGACCCCACCTGCGTCAAGGTCTGCCCCACCGGGGCCTTGACTTTTGAAGACCTCTCCAAAGAGGCTTACCTCAAGCTGATCGCCTGTGCGGACCAGATTCCCCTGCTGGTCCGGGAGGCTATCGGGAGGCAGGAATAATGTACGGCTGGGTTGGCAAGATACTTAAAGTCGATCTTACCGAAGGCAAGATCAGCACGGAGCCCACCGAGGCTTACGTGGACGAATACATTGGCGGCCGCGGCCTGGGGGTCAAGCTGATCTACGATAACTATAAGCCCGGCACCGGCGCCCTGGAGCCGGGCAATCCGCTGCTGTTCAATACCGGGCCGCTCTCCGGCACCGCTATGCCCGGTTCGGGCCGGGTGGACGTCACGGCCCTGTCCCCCATGAGCAACCTCAGGGCCAAGTCCAACTTCGGAGCCTATTGGGGCCCGGAGCTCAAATTCAACGGCTTCGACCATCTGTTCATCACCGGCAAGGCCGAGAAACCCTGCTACCTCTGGATCCACGACGGCAAGGTGGAGATTCGCCCCGCCGAACACCTCTGGGGTCAGGATACCCACGAGACCCAGAAGCTGATCCAGCAAGAGCTGGGCGACCCGGAGATCAAGGTGGTCTGCATCGGCCCGGCGGGGGAAAACCTGGTGCGCTTCGCCTGTCTGATCAGCGAGACTGGCGACGCCGCCGGACGCACCGGTATGGGGGCGGTGATGGGCTCCAAGAACCTGAAGGCCGTGGCGGTACGCGGCACCGGCAGCGTGCGGGTGGCCCACCCCGAGAAGTTCCTGGAACTCTCCATCCAGGTGAACCGAGAAGTCCGGGAAAGCCCCGCCTACCAGGAGCTCTCCTCCTGGGGCGTGGCCCGGGGCGTGCAGATGATGTATCAGATGGGCTTCTTCCCGGTGGGCTACTTCGAAGACGTCTGCGTTGACGAAATCTGCCAGAAATATGCGGCCCCCGCCTACGTCGAGCAGCATCAGCTCAAGAACGTCGGCTGCTTCAACTGCCCGGGACGCTGCATGAACTTCCTGTCGGTGCCAGGCTTGGGCAAAGGCGTGACCTCCTGCGAGCCCTTCAGCGGCTTCACCGGCGCCGTCTGGAACCTGGACATGGACACCTTCTGGGAGGCGACCCTCCTGGTCAATAAGCTGGGCATCGACTGCACCGAGACCTCGGCCTCCATCGGCCTGCTGATGGAGCTCTTCCACGAAGGCATCATCACCGAAAAGGAGACGGACGGCATCCCTATGGTCCGGGGCAGCAAGGAGGCCATCCTCACCACCATCCGCAAGATCGCCGCCCGGGAGGGCTACGGCGAGTTGCTGGCCCAGGGCCAGAAGGCCTTCACCAGCCAGATCGGCCCGGCGGCGGTGGAGAAGTTGGACCTGGTCAAGGGCCTGGCGCCCCATGCCTATGAATTCCGCTCCTTCCACGGCACCGCCCTGATGCAGGCCGTGGGCCACCGGGGCGACCCGCTGCCGCTGCGGGGCAGCCTCCTGGAAGTGGACTGGAACCACGCCCCGGAATGGTTCCAGCAAGTGGCTAAAGAACAGTTCGGCAGTGAAGAGGCGGCCATCCCCACCTCTTACGAGGGCAAGGCCATGTCCGCGGTGATCTCCGAACACCTGGAGCGGGTGCCAGACAACCTGGGCATCTGCAAGTGGATCTACGGCCTCTTCGCCTATCAAGATGTCAACATGGCCCTCCGCCTGTTCAACCTGGCCACCGGCAAGGACTGGGATATGGCGCAACTCCTTAAGGTCTCCGAAAAGGTGCGCAACCTGGAGCGCATGTTCGACGTGCGCCAGGGCCTGACCCGCAAGGACGACGATCTGCCCAAGAAGTTCTTTGAGGTGCCCCTCTCCAAGGGCAAATTTGCCGGGGAGGTCCTGGACCGGGCCAAGTTCGAAAAGATGAAGGACGAGTACTATGAGATCCGGGGCTGGAATAAAGAAACCGGCATCCCCACCCGGGAGAAGCTGGTGGAGCTGGGCCTAGAGGCGGTGGCCGACGAGGTGCTGAACTAGCGGGCTGTTGAAAAACTCCTTAAAAAGAGGAGTTCTTGTAGGGGCGACTCGCTGAGCCGCCCGGGCGACCCAAGGTTTGCTGAAACACCCGCTAGGTTTTAACAGCCTGTTAAAGAAGAATTCGCAGGCTGGCTTCAATAATGGAAAGGTTCTCACGGGGTCATAAAGATGTCCCTTCAGGCGATAGCCAGGCGGGCGATGCGAGGCGGCCGGGAATTCCTGCTGGCGCCGATGGCGAGCCTGCAGGCCTGGGCAGCGGCACGGAGTCTCAGTCTGAGCCGGGCCCAGGAACTGGCCCTGGAGGCGGGCATCTTCCCCGAAGTCCTGGAGCGCAATTTCCCCACCCTGACCCCGGCGCAACAGCTCACCTTATGGCGGGGCAGCGCCCTGGTGGTGGGGCTGGGGGGCCTGGGGGGCTGCCAGGCGATGCTGCTGGCCAGGGCCGGGGTGGGCCGCCTCTACCTGGCGGACGGCGACGCCTTCACTCCCTCCAACCTCAACCGCCAGTTGCTGGCCACCGCCCTCACCCTGGGGCAGAACAAGGCCGTGGTCACCGCCCGCCATCTCCGGGAGATCAACGAAGGCCTCCTCGTTGAGGCCCTCCCGGAATTTCTGGATCAGGAGCGGCTGCGGGAGGTTCTGCCCGCGGTGCGGGTGCTGCTGGACGCCCTGGATACCCTTAGGGCCCGGCGGGACCTGATCGCCGCGGCCCAACAGGCCGGGGTGCCGGTGGTGCACGGCGCGGTGAACGGCGTCTTTGGCCAGGTGACCACCATCATGCCCCAGGATCGCGCGGAGTTTAACCCTTATCCGCTCTTGGAAGCCCCGGGGCCGGAGACCCCTCCCGGGGTGCTGGCCCCCACTGTCACCCTGACCGCCAGCCTCCAGACCTTGGAGGCCATCCGCCTGCTGCTGGGAAAAGAGCCCCACTACCGGGGCCGCCTGGCCCACTTCGACGGCGATACCGGCCGCCTGGAGATCTTGCCGCTGGGTTGATGTCTTGGGAAGGGGGCCAGGTCTTCCACAGGCGAGACGCCTGTGCCACTGGCCCTGTCCCCCTCCCTAACAGGTTGGCCGAAAGTCTAATCGATGAAGGGGCCATCGACCTGGTGGGCCGCATCATGCACTTCGCCAAAGCACCAAAGGCCAAGAAGGGGCGCCTGGGCTTGCGGAGGAAGACCCCAATTGGCCATGGACTGAGATAGATTATCAATTTGAAATAATTCAAAATATCCTGATATGGGGTTCGTTGGGGCCAAAACGGGAAGCGCCAGCGCCGGCTGGAGGCAAGGCCCACCTTCGGAAGAAGCATCCTTCGGTGCCGATTAATTATTTATAATTATAATCAATACTTAACCAATACCACCTCTGATTTAACAATCTATCGGCGGTGGGAGGTGTTGGCGCAGATTTTGCTTAATAGAAATCAGCCATTCTATCTTTCGACGGAGGAAGGGGGTAGGTAACCACAAGCGCGGTGATCCTCTGTATTTGGGGATTTTCTTTGATTCATCTGTGTCAAAGAGCCATCGATCCCAAAATGGAGGAAAGACATGATCCCCCGGCATGCTCCTGGTCTAGTCGCTCATTTTGTGGGTCGTGGTGGGTCTGTGGATTCCGGCCTTCTCCCTTATGCTGACCGGTGCCCTGCTGCTTTGCCATTGAGCTTGAGGTTTTTCTGTCTTGGTTTAGAAAGGTTGATTAACCCCCAGCTTCCGGATCGGAAACGGGACCAAGGGCCCAGGGGTCTCCCGCCTGCTACCACGTCTTACTGCAGGCGCTTTCACAGGTGAACAGGAAACCCCCAGGTTCTACTTCACCAGAGGAAAGGGGGCTGATACGGCTGCACTATGGCTGCACAACCCATTAGTCAAGGGGCAGTGTCGCAAGGATTGGATTGACTCGTGAAGGCAAATTTCTTCACCCAAAGCCATGAGGAGGCATAAAGCTATGGTAGAGTACGTTTATGAACCGACAAAATGGAATGAGATGAAGGCACCGATTCAAGGCGGGAGAGACACCTATCAAGCCAAGAGTTGGAATCCCACCTCCAAAAAATGGGGGCCCTGGACGAAAGACGGGCCGGCCAAGGTCTGGTTTTCCGAGGCGAATGCCACCAACTGGACCGAGTCCATGATCTGCAAAACCAAAGACCTCTTCTATGAAGCCAAACTTAATGAGTGCTTCCAGAAAGGCGATGAGGTGGCGATCAAGATCCATTACGGCGAATGGAACCGGACGGCCATTCTCCGGCCGGAGTACATTGCCGCCATCATCGAGGAAGTGAAATCCTGCGGCGGCAATCCCTATGTAGTGAATGACACCACCCTGTCCTACCACACCTATAACAGCATGGCGATTTCCCAATACCAGATGGAAGGCGCCATCCGCCATGGTTACACCGATGCCACCTTCGGCTGCCCGGTGCTTATCGCCGACGGCTACTCCGGCGAGGATGATTACCGGGTAGAGCTTCCCGAGGGCCTCATCCTCAAAGAGACCTTCATCGGCCGGGCCATTGCCGAAGCCGATGCCATGATCGTCATCGGACATGCCCGGGGCCATTCGATCACGATGTATGGCGGCGTTTTGAAGCAATTGGGCATCGGCTGCCAGTCGAAGCGCGGCAAGTATATCACCCACCTGGCCCACTGGGGCGACCCCCACGACGCCATCGGCTGGCCGAAGTTCACGGATAAGTGCCCGGGCAAGGCCTGCAAGTTCCACCAGATGTGCGACGATTCCTGTCCCCGCAATGCCCACCACGTCTTCGAGCACGGAAAGGTGTGGTATCCGGAGCGCTGCCGGCTCTGCTACTCCTGCCAGGTTACCTGCATCTTCTCCGGCATGACCGGCATCACCTTCGAGGAAAACTACTTCCCCAATGCCATGATCGCCCATGCCGACGCTGCCCTGGGGGCCCTCAAATGCTTCGATCGGGGCAAAGTAGGCTTCATCAACTGCGCCATCGACGTGGTCCCGGAATGTGACTGTTTCCCCTGGGCCGGTCTTGCCATCTGCCCGGATGTGGGCATCCTGGCCAGCCGGGACATGGTTGCCCTCGAAAATGCCACCCTGGACCTCATCGACAATGCTCCCATAACCCCCGGTTCGGTGGCCCAGGAAAAGGGATTGAAGCCCGGAGACGACAAATTTAAGGTTGTCAACGGTTTCAGCCCCCGCATCACGATGGCGGCGGCGGAAAAGATCGGCTGTGGCACCGGGAAATACGAGATGGTCAATTATGAACCCATCTTGAACCCGGAAAATGCCATGAAGTGGCAGATCCGGAAAGGCGGCATCGCCAACCACCGGCCCACCACCGTCCGCCTGCGGGAGGTGTTCAGAAAGCATGACCTGGCCACGGAAGTCATGCCTTTCCGGCGGACGGCCTACAACAAGGAGTGGGTCTGGGACAACTGGAAGGAGTATGACCCTCTCAAGGGTGCAAAGGCTTAAGGTAAATCATTTCACTGGGGAGGGGGGATCCCCTCCCCAAGCTTGTTAATGAAGATTATATTTATATTTAGAAAAAGGTGCGGGTCACATGAGGGAAGTATTGTGGGTCGATATCCGGGGCATGTCAGCGGAAAATAGTGTGCCCCACAAGCTTACCCGCCTTTTGCAAGAGTCCGGCGGTTTAGAAGGGCTGTCCGAGGGAATGAGAGTCTCCCTGAAGATTAATACCTCGGAGGATGGCTATGAGTATGGCCTGCGACCGGTTTTTTTCCGGACCGTGGCCGAAATAGTCAACCGCGTTACCAAGGTGCGTCCCACTATTTGTGATGGCATAAAGTTAGTCGATTATTGGCGCCGGGCTGCCGGGAAAAGATCTTCTGCGGGGAAAACCTTCCTGGAAGTGGCCCGGAAACAAGGGTACGGCAACGATACCCTGGGAGGCAACTTTGTCATCAACGGCGGCTTCAGCGGAGATGAAGGCAATCTTTATTCCGCCGACCTGGACGACTCCGTTGTCGGCGGGGTTGAGGTGGGTACCGCCGTCTGCCGCAGCGACACTTTATTTGTGCTGTCTCATGTCACGCTGCACCCGCTCTTTGGCATGAGCGGAGCTTTGCTCAACGGCGGGTTTGACTGTCTCATCGGCCGGGAAAAGACCCGAATCCTCAAAGGAATCAATCCATATCTGTTCAATGGCAGCTCCCCTCCCGGCACAGAGCTGTTAGAGTTTCAACGGCGCGCCCTGGAATGCCTGCTCAGCGTCCGGAAATCCGTGGAAGATCTGGTATTCTATGTCAATTATCTCTGGGATGTGACCCCGCAGCCGGAATACTTTCCTTACAGCCAAACCCCGGTGGTCGAAAATTTGGGCTTCCTGGCTTCCCCTGATCCGGTGGCGCTGGATGCCGCCAGTTTCTCTTTACTGCGGGAAAGATGGGAAGCCAAAGCAAATCAGCAAGATCTCCCTGGATTCACGAGCAACCTGGATTTTTTAAGAGTGCTGCAGGTTGCCGAGCTTTTAGGAATGGGCCGCGCCAGTTTCAGTGTCAGGGAGCTGTCCTAATCCTACACCCGACCTGGAGGACATGATGGACTGCACCAAAGAAGAGTTTCAAGAACAGCAAAGGCAACAACTGATTCGTGAAGGGGCCGTCGCCGAGGCCCTGAAGTATGTCAAATATAAAATCGCCATTTTATCGGGCAAGGGGGGCGTGGGGAAAACCGCCACTACCATTAATCTGGCGGCTGCCTTGACCAAGTCCGGCTATCAGGTGGGGGTTTTCGATGCCGACCTGCACGGCCCCAGTGTTCCCAAGATGCTGGGAATCAAGAAAGAGGCCAAGCTTGATGGCGCCTTCTGGATCAACCCGGTGACGACCCAATCCGGCATCAAAGTCCTCTCCGTGGCGCTCTTTTGGCCGGGGGACATGACGCCGGTTATGTGGCGCGGCCAGGCGAAGAGCCGCACCATCCGCCAACTTCTATCTGCGGCCAAGTGGGGCGGCCTCGATTTTTTATTGGTGGACCTACCCCCGGGGACAGGCGATGAGCCCATAGCCGTTCTCAAGTCTATTCCAGATCTGGATGGCGTCGTCATCGTCACCACTCCCCAGGAGGTCTCCACCATCGTCTGTTCCAAGGCCATCAATGCTTCCCTGGCCTTGGGCGCCAAGGTTCTGGGACTGGTGGAGAATATGAGCTGTTATGTTTGCCGGTGTTGCCACGACACCGTGTTTTTATTCGGCAAGGATAAGGGCAAGGAACTGGCCAAAATGATGGAGATCCCTTTCCTGGGTTCCATTCCTTTGGATCCTCTCTTTTCCGAGGCTGCGGATGCGGGGATACCCATAGTGGATCTCTTTCCCGACAGCATCACGGCCACAGCCTTCAGTGAGATTGCCCGGACCCTGGCCACCCAACTGCCGCCCAAGGAGGTGGCCGAGGCGCCACCCATGGAAAGCAAGCCCTGTCCCGGGTCCCATGACCATCATAATCATCATCACCATCAGAATCATCATCAAGGGGATGAATGCTGTGGTCATTTACATCCGAAGGAGCCTCATAACGAGTCCAAATAGAAGGCTTTTTAACTCGACCCGCAGCCGTAATGAATTAGGGTAATTTTGAAACCTGCACGCGTTGCTGGAGACGGCCCTGAGCCTGCAATCCGTTCTTGGTAAATTGAGAAAGATTATCGAAGAAGTTAAAACCTGAGATGGGGAGGATTGGTGTGAACGAACAGAAAATGGGCACTCATTACGTGCGGGAGGTTTGTCAGATCTTCCGTGATATTGCTGGGACAACTAATTTCCCTCCAATCAAAGAAAAACTGATAACCCTGTGCGAGGAACTGGAACCCCTGGCCCCCAAGCTCTTCTTTAAAACCCAAAAGGGCACGGAAGACATGCAAGAATTGGCCAGGGAAATCGAGGATCTGAAGGACAAGCTGTTTGTTTGTGAGCAGGTGGAGGCCGCTCAAAGCATGTGTAATCCTTTCTTCGTCAGGATTGGCAAAATCATTGAGCACGTCAAAACCATGAGGGTCCGGATGACCTGAGGAGTCAGTAGTGTCCGGCAAGGTTTTTGCTACAAGGCGGGCAGCTGAGAATTGTTTGAACTTTAGGTATGCCCACTAGCTGATCAATTCATGGAATTTACAAAGTATTTCTCTCTCCCCCCTTGGGGGGAGAGGGTCGGGTGAGGGGGGTATGCAACGGCCGACGAAGCCACCCCTCACCCGGTGTCGTCCCCTCGCAGGGGAGAGGGGATTTAGTTGCATCGGCATAATATATTGATATCGCTGAAATTACAATGATCTAAAGTTTAACTGCGAGATAGTGTAATCTTCTCCATGCAATTTTGTTGCCGGACACTACTGCTGAGGAGTGTGGTATGAACCTGAGTCAAGATGACCAGGAGATGATGAGGGACATCATCCGGATGAGCGTACGCGCCGCGATCCTGCTGCGCGGCGTCATGCTCCAGAAGGTGGACCGCGAGACGCTGGCCTGGGGGCTCGAGGAGTTGGCAGCCTCCAATCTTATGAATAAATACTTTCCTCGCCTCGTCGACCAGCCGGAACTGGTCCAACTTTTGAATTTGCTGCACCTGGTGAGCAGCCTGGAAGGCCAATGGGAATTTCAGGTGAGCGAGTATGGGCTGGATTCCCTGAAGGATGACCTGCACGAAATCAATTTCAGTCTGAAATTAATCGGTGAGAAATTCGACCTGGAGCAGTTGAAGCAAGCAATTTGAAATATCCGCATATAGCGCCTTCACCCTATTTGACTTCTTCAAGGGCTGGGACTTTGAGATCGAGTACCGGCAGGGTGACGATGATTGCAAAACCACGTCGCTGAATGCCTCGAGGCAGGTGAGGCGCAGCTCCCCATGCGCAAAGCGCTTTAATAGGCGCATGTGGCCATCTCGCGGGCGCTGGACTTTGCTTGGGCCCCGGTCTGTCATCTGCGCCGGTTTAAAAGGCCTCATCAAGGCCCGGTGGTAAGAACCACGCGAAACCGCGCCTTACCGCTCATCATGCGCTCGTAGGCTTCTGTAGCAGACTCCAGCGGAAAGACCTCGTTCATCGACCTGACGCCAGTCAGCACGCTGAAGGACATCGCATCCTGCGAATCGATGGACGTCCCACACGGCCAACCTGTGATCGACAGGCGCCGCATAATAAGCGAAACGGGAGGCACGTCAAGCGGTTCCATAGTGGCGCCGATGATCATCAACTTGCCATTGACGCCCAGACCGCCTACTACAGCACTCATGGCCTTGCTGTTCGTCGCGGTGGCTATGATGACTTTTGCCCCCCCCAACCTGGCCAGTTCCACCGCGGGGTCCTGCGACAGACTATCAATGTAATATGTGGCTCCAAGCTGCCTGGCCAGTCCCTCCTTGTCTTTGCCGCGTGCGATCGCCACAGTCTTAAAGCCCATCTTGGCGGCGAACTGGACGCCGAGATGGCCGAGTCCGCCAATCCCAAGTACGGCTACGATATCACCCGGCCTGGCGCCACTGTTCCGGAGAGCATTGAAAGTGGTGATTCCAGCACACATAAGCGGTGCTGCCTCCACGGCTGAAAGCTCTGGGGGGATCATCGCGAGCGCTCCTGCGGGGGCAATCATGTACTCGGCGTATCCGCCATCGTACGTAATGCCGGGTATCTGAGCGGCATTCTGGCAAGCGAGGAAGTCACCCCGACGGCAAGAATCGCAATAGCCACAATGTCCGCCATGCCAGCCGACCCCGACCCGCTGCCCGGTTTTCCAGCCAACGACCCCTGGGCCAACCGCGTCAATGATGCCGGCGACTTCGTGTCCCGGGATTCGGGGATATTGGATCCCCGGAAAGGTCCCCTCTTTGGTAAGCGAGTCGCCGTGGCAGATACCGCACGCCTGCACCTTGATACGCACCGATCCAGTACCTGCCTCTGGAATGTCCCGTTCAACGAGTTCTAAGGGTCCATTTGGGTGTGGGACCTGCACCGCCCGCATTTTCGCCATGTTTTCTCCAATCGTTTGGTTTAGTGTTTAGTATGGGGCGCAGAACTTCTTCGGCTGGGAAGGGCTTCTCTTGAATTTGAAGTTAGCCATTTCCAGGGTAGGGTCAATTCTCCCTTCAAAACTTATTTTTTACGGCGCTGGCTGAATCTGCTGCATAATCTCGGATATAATCAGATTTCGGTATGGTTCGCCATATCTTTGGTCCAGGTCTTTCCCGGAGGGTCATCGTGGTAAAGATATTCTGGGTTATCCTATTCATTTTGGCCATAATAGTCCCTCCTTATGCCCAGGCAGAGGAACCGCTGGCGCTAGAACCTCTGATCTCCCCTGGCACACGTCTGATGATCTTCTCGCCACACCCGGACGATGAAAGTCTGGGGGCAGGAGGGCTGATTCAGCGCGTTCTCCAAAGAGGTGGAAGGGTGAAGGTTGTCTTTATGACCTGCGGAGAGGGCTTTCGTGGAGGGGTGGAACAGGAGGATCGCATCTCCCATCCCACTGCCGAAAATTACCGCAAATATGGTGATGAACGCCGGGGAGAGGCCCTGATGGCCGTCACCCGGTTGGGGCTGAAGGAGGACGAGGTGACCTTCCTTGGCTTTCCGGACGGCGGGCTGTCCTCCCTTCTTTTGCATTTTTGCACCGGACGACAGGCGTACAGGTCTCCTTTTACCCAGGAAAACTGTCCCCAAGCATTCGAAATCATTACTCCGCATACCATCTATACCGGCCCCGATCTCACCAAAGAGATCGAACGAGAGATTGCCGATTTTCGACCTGACGTGGTGGCGACCACCCCGCGGCAGGACAGGCATTCAGACCATAGCGCAACTTACTTTTTCGTTAAGGAGGCCTTGACACAGTTGAGCAAGAAACATCCCCACCTCAAACCCCGGGTGCTCACCTTCCTGATCCATTTTGGCCAGTGGCCGAATGGCCAGGGTGCGGGGACCGGGTCACGCCTCCATCCTCCTGAGGGCTTTCCTGATAAAGGCATACAATGGGTCTCACTTACCCTCACCCCCGAGGAGGTGGAGACTAAACGCCAGGCCATCCGGGAGTACCATACCCAGATGCTGGTCATGGGCCGGTTTCTTTCAAGCTTTGCCAGGTCTAATGAACTATTCATCCTGGAGAAGCAAGTATTGGGGCAGAATTGAAAAAGATTTTACGCCTCAAAAAATATTCTTTTGGATTAGGAGTCGCAGCCGCGCTCCTTTAAAAGACCTACCATCCCCTCGGCTGCCGGAGCATGGGAGAAAGCGGCTTTCCGGCTTCGCCCCGGCTCCGCTCGACCCCGGAAATCTGAGCGGCCGGACCCGGGAGGGCTTGACTTTCCTCCTGGGAAAATAGAAGGTTAAACCAACCTGAACCGTCATGTTTTAAACCCTGACTCCGGGGAGCAGCCGTTCATGGGCTTTTGGCCCACCCCAAAATTATGAAAATGTCGCGCCGCCGCCCCCGGCGGCGCGGGAACCGGCTGCCAGAGGGGAAGTATCCCACATACTGAGCAACTTTTCGAAGCAGAGCAGACCAGAAGGCCCCGGAAGGAAGAGCGCCGACTTTTAAAAGACCCATAGGTTACCCAGGCTTACCCGGGGAGTTCCCCTGTTCAAACCAAGGAGGTTGGCCATGCCGGTGCAGGATTGGATGAGCAAGGATCTGATCACCATAGATGAAGGCGCTTCCATCATAAAGGCCTCCAATCTCATGAAGCAAAACAGGGTGCGACATCTGCCGGTTTTGCGGAAAGGCCGCCTGCTGGGCATCGTCTCGGACCGGGACCTGAAGGAGGCCACGCCTTCCAAGGCCACCACCCTGGATATCCACGAGATGTACTATCTCCTGGATCAGATCAAGGTGAAGAGCCTGATGCCCAAACAGCTCTCCACCATCACTCCCGGGGAAACGGTGGAAAAAGCGGCGGCGGTCATGTTAAACCGGAACATCTCAGCTCTGCCGGTGGTGGACCCCCAGGGAACCCTGCAGGGGATCATTACCAAAGGCGACGTCTTCCGGGCCTTTGTCTCCATTTCGGGCATCAACCAGGCCCCCCTGGCCATGGGCTTTGATCTGGAAGACCGGCCCGGCTCGGTTAAGGCGGTCACCGATCTGATTCGGGCCCACGGCGGCCGCATCTTCAGCATCTTGACGGGCTATGAGAATGCCCCCGAGGGCTTTCTGCGGATCTTCATCCGGGCCCGGGACGTGAAGGATGAAGAAGCCCTTCGGAAGGACCTGGAAGGTAAAAATAGGGTTCTTTATTATATTCATGAAAAGATGGATTGAGGTGGCAGGGAGAAGCCCCAGCGGTGCGGGCCGCGCCTTGGCCAGCTTTAAGGTGGCTAAGGAAAATCACCTTAGGTACGGTTAGAATACCGATCTTCAACGAGGTTTCAATTATGGCCGCCGAATCGGATGCCTTGTCCTATCGCCGCCGTTACCGGGGCCTGGTGGGCATCAAGAGCAAGATGCCCATCCGGGATACTTCGGTTCTGAGCCGCATCTACACCCCCGGGGTGGGGGCCATCTGCCGGGAGATTGAAAGAAATCCCCTGGCTTCCTTCGAGTACACCTGCCGCGGCAATTCCATCGCCTTGATCACCGACGGCAGTCAGGTCTACGAATTAGGCAATATCGGAGCCCTGGCCGCCTTGCCCAAGTTGGAGTCCAAGTCGGTGCTCTTTAAGACCTTTGCCAACGTGGATGCGGTGCCCATTGCCCTGTTGACCCAGGATGCCGATGAAATCGTGGAAATCGTCAGGACCCTCACCCCGTCCTTCGGTGGCATCTGCCTGGAGAGCATCGCCGCGCCCAAGTGCTTCACCATCGAGAACCGCATCCGCAAGGCGGTCCGGGTTGCGGTGCTGCACAATGAAAACCACGCGGCAGGCATCATTGTGCTGGCGGCGGTAATTAACGCCCTGAAGGTGGTGGGCAAGAATCTCCAGGAGGCCCGCATCGTCATCAATGGCGCCGGGGCGGCGGGTATTGGGGTGGCCAAAGGATTGATCGTCGCCGGCAATGATAACATCGTCCTGTGCGATCGCCACGGGGCCCTGAACGTCTACCGGATGGTGGGAATGAACTGGGCCAAATCGGAGATCGCCCGCCTGGTGTCCACCCATGATGTCAAAGGAGACCTGGCCCAGGTCCTCAAGGACGCCGATGTCTTCATCGGCCTATCGGCCGGCGGCCTGGTCACCCGGGAGATGATCGCCAGCATGGCCCCGGACCCCATCGTCTTTGCCCTGGCCCTACCCCAGCCGGAGATTGAGGAGGCGGAGGCCAAGGCGGGCGGCGCCGCGGTGACGGCCACCGGCCTGGCCACCAGCGAGACTCAGATCCGCTCGTCTCTGGTGACCCCGGGATTTTTCCGGGGGTGCCTGGACGTGGGAGCCCATCGGGTCAACATCGACATGTATCTGGCCGCGGCCCGGGCCCTGGCGGGCATGATCCCGGAGGAGAAATTATCCCCCAACAATATCATTCCCCGGCAGATGGACTGGCGCATCTCTCCGGTGGTCGCCAGAGCGGTGGCCCAGGCGGCCCAGGAGACCGGGACCGCCTCCCTGGGGCCGGAAAAGGTGAGTCCCGAACGGGTCTATGAGCGCACCGAGCGCTATATCTACGAAGGAGAGCTGGCCTGGCTGCCCGCCGAGGGCCAGGATTACGTAAAATTGAGCGTCAATGAGGAAGCCTTGGAGCTGCACCGCCGTTATCAGGGGTGCGTGGAGATCTATACCAAGGTGCCCATCAAGGACGAAATCATTTACAATCGCCTGTATGCCCCGGCGGCGGTGGTGGAGGTTTGCCAGAAGATCCTGCACGAACCCATGGCCGCCTATGACTTCACTTGCAAGAACAACCTGGTGGCCATCGTCACCGACGGCAGCGCCGTGTTGGGCCTGGGAAATATCGGCCCCCGGGCCGCTCTGCCGGTCATGGAAGGCAAGGCGGTTATTTTTAAGACCTTCGGCGGCGTGGAGGCTTTTCCCATCTGCATCAGCACCCAGGAGAGCGAAGAGGTCATCCGGCTGGTGGAAAATATCTCACCGGCCTTTGGCGGCATTAACCTGGAGGACATCTCCTCCCCCCGTTGTTTCGAAATCGAGCAAAGGTTGCGGGAAAGGTTGGATATTCCGGTCTTTCACGATGATCAGCACGGCACCGCGGTGGTGGTCCTGGCAGGGCTGCTCAACGCCTTGAAGCTGGTGGATCGGAAACTTTCCGAGGTCAGGCTGGTCTTTAACGGGGCCGGCGCCTCGGCCATCGCCACCGCCAAACTCCTGATCAACGTCGGAGCCCAAAATCTGGTGGTCTGCGACACCAGAGGCGCCATTTATCGGGGCCGGGCCCAGGGGATGAATTTAATTAAACACGAACTGGCGGAGATTACCAACCCGGATCGGCAAAAAGGCAGCCTGGCTCAGGTTATCAAAGGAGCTGACGTCTTCCTCGGCCTCTCCGCGCCCCGGGTGCTCACCCGGGAGATGGTGCAGTCCATGGCGCCCAATCCCATCGTTTTTGCCATGGCCAATCCCGAGCCGGAGATTTATCCCCAGGAGGCCAGTGAGGCCGGGGCCGTGGTGGTGGCCACCGGCAGATCGGACTTCCCTAACCAGGTGAACAATTGCCTGGCCTTTCCCGGCATCTTTCGCGGCGCCCTGGATATCCGGGCCAACGCCATCAATACGGCCATGAATATTGCCGCGGCCCATGCCATTGCCGCCCTGGTGGGCCCGGAATTGAACCCCGGCTACATCTTGCCGGGAGCCATGGATTTCCGGGTGCCGCCGGCGGTGGCGGAAGCCGTGGCCCGGGCCGCCATGGAAACCGGTACGGCTCGCATCGACCTGCCGCCGGAAAGGGTGGCCCGCCATACCCGGGAGTTCATTTATGACGAGAGGTTGTCCTTAATCTGATTTGCTGCCCGCCAGAGATTTCTGCAAAAGCCAGCTCAGAAGGGCGCGTCTTACGCGCCTTTTTTGGTGCTCGGAGCCGCACCCTGCCGGTAATCTGGGGTCTTGTTCAGTGGTGTCCGGCAACAAAATTGCAAGGAGAAGATTACACTCTATCTTGCAGTTAAACTCTAGAACATTGTAATTTCAGTGATATCAACATATTATACCGACGCTCACTAAATTCCCTCTCCCCTGCGAGGGGACGACACCGGGGGAGGGGTGGCTTCATCGGCCGTTCCATACCCCCCTCACCCTGCCCTCTCCCCCCAAGGGGGAGAGGGAAATAACTTGTAAATTCCATGAATTGATTACCTAACGGGCGTGCCTAAGTTCAGTCAATTCTCTACTGCCTATCTCATAGCAAAAACTAGCAAAAACCTTGCCGAACACCACGGGGTCTTGTCAGGTCGCCGGGCCCAAACTGCGGCCGCGGTCGCTTAATTGACCAGCAGGTTGGGGGGCAGTTGGTTGAATTGGCTGCGGTACCGCAGTTGACTGCTGGCGAACAGGATGGAAAAAATATTGTGGTCATCGCTCACCGGCCTGGGGTTTTTCAGCATTTCCCGGGTCACCAGCCGCACCGCCTTCAAGGTCCGGTAATCTTTGGGCGGTGACTGTAGAACTTGGGTATGAGATTAATAGTTACATCCTTCTTCTCTGCGCTCTCTGCGCCTCTAGGGTGAAAAATAGAGTCGGGATTCACCCCAGAGACGCAGAGGACGCGGAAGGCTACTCCTGGGGGGTGGCCAGGAAGCCTTCGTCGGCCCTAATGCAAATGCGGGATATGCTTCGCTTTCCCGCCCTACGGGCTCAAACATGGAATCAAAAGGATTGTCCTAGGCTTAAAAGAATGAACTATAGAAGTATACGAGATTAATGATTCCATCCTTCTTCTCTGCTCTCTGCGCCTCTGCGATGAAAAATAAAGTCGGGATTCACCGCAGAGACGCAGAGGACGCGGAAGGCTACTCCTGGGGCGGTTCTGGCCGGGCAGGATTTGCAAAGCGGGTTCGGGTTTAGTAATCTACCGATAATTGATTAGCCCGGAAACGAGTTCAGTGACAGGAGGGGACTGAGGCCTGTTGCTCCTGGCCGCTCCCTCCAGCAAGTCTTCCCGAGCTGAGGCAAAGTATCATCCTGGTGGCATCATCCATGAAGAAAACGATTTTTAAACTAATCCTCAGCTCTCTCCTCATATGCCTGGCAGCCTGGCATTTCTTGGCTATCGCGGGGGGAGGCGCAGCCGATCCTGCTCCCGGCGTCCTGGCTCCTTCCCAGTCGGGCAACCCCTATGCCTTTCTATTCGAGGTGCTGGCCATCGTCCTCATCATCGCCTCCGTGGGCCAGTATGCCGCAGCCAGGCTGAAGCAGTCTCCGATGCTGGGGGAAATTACGATAGGGATCATCGTCGGCACCCTGCTATACCAGCTCGGAATGCCTACCATGACCATTATTCGCCACTATGAACAGGTGCATCAGGTTTCGAGTGCAGCTATGAAAGCAAATGTCTGTTTTAGTGATGCTACCCATAAAGTTTTGAAAGAGGCCGGGCTACCCGAGAAGGATACCCAAAAATTAGAGCAGGTGCTCCTCAGGGAGGATGTAGCCCAATCCTACCTTACGGTCAATGCCCTGCAACTTTTCTCGAACCTGGGGGTGGTGCTCCTCCTCTTCCTGGTGGGGCTGGAATGCAATGTGAAGGACATGCGGGCCGTAGGGTGGTGGGCCCTGGGGGTGGCGCTTATCGGCATGGTGGGAATTTTCCTTTTAAGTTATCTGGCCCTGAGCATTTTATTCCTTAAAGGCGGCAATCCCCTTATCCCGGTATTTCTGGCCGCGGCCCTTACCGCTACCAGTATCAGCATCACCGCCCGGGTCTTTCAGGACCTGAAATGGATGCGTAAAAGGGAAGCCAAGGTGGTCCTGGGGGCCGCGGTCATAGATGATGTGCTGGGGCTCATCCTCCTGGCGGTGGTGACTGGGGTGGCCATCAGTGGCGCGGTGGACCTCTCCACCGTGGCCGGGATCTTCTTAAAAGCCGCAATATTTTTAGTGGGCGTGCTCCTTTTGGGCGCCATTCTTGTTCCTCGTTTGGTAACACTTTTCGCCACCCTTTCCCGGAGAAATGTCAGGGTCATCTTTCCCTTTGCCCTGGTCATGCTTCTGGCCTGGCTGGCCGACCGGTTTGGCCTGGCCACCATCATCGGCGCATTCGCTGCCGGGTTAATCATCGAAGAGGATTATTTCCCCGGGGGGGGTCAAGGCCGGACGGTGGAATCAATTATTGCTCCCATCCAGTCGCTCTTCGCTCCCATCTTTTTTGTTCTGATCGGCCTCCGGGTGGACATAACCGTTTTGGCCAATGCGCAGGTCCTCCTCATGAGCCTGGTGTCGGTGGGAATCATTGTCATCTGCAAGCTGATCTCGGCCCTGCCGGTGAAACCAGGGGACAACCGTCTGGTAGTGGCCGCGGGTATGCTCCCCCGAGGAGAGGTGTCCCTCATCTTCGCCAGCCTGGGCAAGTCACTGGGCTTGCTCAATGACAACCTGTTTGCCGCCATCATCATTGTCATGTTGGTCACCACCTTCATCACCCCGCCGCTCTTGAAATGGGCCATTGAGCGGCAGGAATTGTTAGCGTCTGTCCAGGCTAACCCACAAACCAGTGGGCAAAAAATTTGAGGAAAGACCATCGCTTCTGAATACTTCGTAAACTGAGTTGGGACTCGCTCTAGCCAGGGAGATCGTGGAGGCTCACGGCGGCCACCTCGAAGTAGCCAGCCAGCCGGGAAAGGGGACCAAATTCACTTTCACCGTCAGGGCGGCCTAAGCCGGTCCACCCCGCTGGCTTCGTCTGCTATAACTTATTAATCTTGAAAGGGGATTAATCCATGGACCTTGTTTGGATAACTATCACCCTGCTTTTCTTTGTGATTTGCCTGCTTTATGTCGGCTTCCTGGCCAGGGAGGGCAAGACATGGAAAACCTGATCGTGGGCCTGGTGGCCTTCGCCCTGTTTATCTATCTTTTTGTGGTGCTGCTGCGCCCGCAAAAGTTCTAACTCGGGGATGCCGCAATGAATGCAAGCGGTTGGACCCAATTAATTCTCTTCAGCGTCATCCTGCTGGCCCTCACCAAGCCCATGGGGTTGTACCTGGTGCAGGTGCTGGATGCCAATGGCCGGACCTTCCTCGATCCCCTCTTAAAGCCGGTGGAGCGCCTGACCTATCGCCTGGCCGGGATCGATCCCACCAAGGAGCAGGACTGGAAAGGCTACGCCGTCTCCGTCCTGATCTTCAGCCTGGTCACCATGTTGTTGACCTATTTCATCCTGCGGCTGCAATACTTTCTGCCCCTTAACCCCCAGGGTTTTGCCGGAGTGGCCGGGGATCTCTCCTTTGAGACCGCGGCCAGTTTCCTCGCTAACGCCAGCTACCAGAACTATGCCGGTGAAAACACCATGTCCTATCTCTCCCAGATGTTGGCCCTGGCCTCACACTGTTTTTTCTCAACGGCCACGGCCATCGCCGTAGCCGCCGCCCTGGTGCGGGGCCTCGCCCGGGATAAGGCTGCGACCCTGGGGAATTTCTGGACCGATCAGACCCGCACCTGCCTTTACCTGCTGCTGCCGATCTCTCTGGTATTTGCCGTGTTCTTGGTCTCCCAGGGGATGATCCAGAACTTCAGCGCCTACACCACTGCCCAGGTGGTGGAACCCTTTACTGCCCAGGTCGCCAAGAAGGACGCCGGCGGCCAGGAGGTCAAGGACGCCCAGGGCAACACGGTGATGGAGGATGTTAAGGTGGAAACCCAGACCATCCCCCAGGGTCCCATGGCCTCCCAGGTATCCATCAAGATGCTGGGCAGCAATGGCGGCGGCTTCACCAACGCCAACGCCGCCCATCCCTTCGAGAATCCCACGCCGCTGTCGAATTTCATCCAGATGCTGTCCATCTTCCTGATACCCAGCGGCCTGACCTATTACCTGGGCCGCCAGTTAAGGAACCAGAAGCACGGCTGGTCGGTGTGGGCCGCCATGTTTTTGCTCTTCCTGGTAGGCGTGCTCATCTGCTGGGGGGCGGAAACCTATGGCAACCCGCGTCTGACGGCCCTGGGCCTCGACCCCGCCACCAGCGCCATGGAAGGCAAGGAAGTCCGCTTCGGCATCTTTAATTCCGCTCTGTCTACCACGATAACCACGGACGCCTCCTGCGGCGCGGTCAACGCCATGCTTGACTCCTGCACGCCCCTGGGCGGCCTGGTGCCGATGTTCAACATCCATCTGGGCGAGGTCATCTTCGGCGGCGCAGGGGCCGGCCTCTTCGGCATACTGGTCTTCGCGGTCCTGGCCATCTTCCTGGCGGGCCTGATGGTGGGCCGCACCCCGGAATACCTGGGAAAAAAGATCGAGTCCTTCGACGTCCAGGTGGCGGGCCTGTCTATTCTGGTGCCCAGCATCTTCCTGCTGGGCTTCACCGCGTTGGCCGCCTCCAGCCAGTGGGGCGTCAAGCCCTTAGGCAATAGCGGACCCCACGGCTTCAGCGAGATACTCTACGCCTTCACTTCCTGTATCGGCAACAACGGCAGCGCCTTTGCGGGCCTGTCGGCCAACACCCTCTGGTATAACCTGACCCTGGGGCTGGCCACCCTGATCGGGCGCTTCTTATCCATCGTGCCGGTATTGGCGCTAGCCGGCAGCCTGGCGGCCAAAAAGACCATCCCGATGAGTTCCGGCAGTTTTCCGGTTTCCGGCGTCACTTTTACACTTCTCCTCGTGGGCACCGTCACCATCGTGGGGGCCCTGACCTTCTTCCCGGTGATCAGCCTGGGCCCCATCGTTGAGCACTTCATCATGATTAATTCTAACAAGTTATTCTAAGGACTCCGACGATGGCTGCCAAAGTAAAAGCACGCTCATTATTTGATAAGACTATCCTGATCCCGGCGATCGGGGATTCCTTTCGGAAGCTTGACCCCCGCGTGATGGTTCGTAATCCGGTGATGTTTGTGGCCTTGGCGGGAGCTGTGGTGACGACGGCCAAACTCTTTTATACCCCTTTACATGGCGGGTCTTGGGGTTTCTTTCTGCAAATCGCTCTGTGGCTCTGGTTCACGGTGCTGTTCGCCAACTTTGCCGAGGCCATGGCGGAAGGGCGGGGCAAGGCCCAGGCGGCCACCCTGCGCAAGGCTCGGACCCAGGCCATTGCCAATAGCCGGCTGCCTAGCGGGGTCATCGAGCCAATCCCGGCAGAGGCCCTGCGCAAAGGCGATATCTTCGTGGTTAAGGCCAATGAGGTGATTCCGGCGGATGGCGAAGTTATCGAAGGCGCGGCCACGGTGAATGAATCGGCCATCACCGGTGAGTCGGCCCCGGTGATTCGCGAGGCTGGCGGCGATCGCAGCGCGGTCACCGGCGGCACCCAGGTGCTCTCCGATGAGATCTTGGTGCAGGTCACCGCCAACCCGGGGGAGAGCTTCATGGACCGGATGATCGCCCTGATCGAAGGCGCCAGCCGGCAGAAGACCCCCAACGAAATCGCCCTGACCATCCTGCTGGCAGCCATGACTATCATCTTTCTGGCAGTGATCGTCACCCTGAAGCTCTTTGGGACTTATGCGCAGGTGGATTTCTCCGTCCCAGTGCTGGCCGCCCTGCTGGTCTGCCTGATCCCCACCACCATCGGCGGCTTGCTGAGCGCCATCGGCATCGCCGGCATCGACCGGCTGGTGCAGCAAAACGTCCTGGCCATGAGCGGCCGCGCCGCCGAGGCTGCCGGTGACGTGGACGTGCTCCTGTTGGACAAGACCGGCACCATCACCTTGGGCAACCGCCAGGCGGTGGAGTTCCTCCCGGCCCCGGGAGTCGATGTGAAAGAACTGGCCAGCATGGCGCAACTCGCCTCCCTGGTCGATGAAACGCCCGAAGGGCGCAGCATCGTGGTGCTGGCCAAGCAATACGGCCTTAGGGGGCGGGATCTGCGTGAGTTCCCCAACGCCGAGTTTGTCCCCTTTAGCGCCAGGACCCGCATGAGCGGCGTCAATCTCCAGGGCGAGCAATACCGCAAGGGCGCCGCGGATGCGGTGCAAGAGTTCGTCGGCAAGCCGCTGCCTCCGGAGGTAGATGCTGAGATCCAGCGCATCGGCTTCCTGGGCGGCACCCCCCTGGTGGTCGCCAGCGCCGAAAAGATCTATGGAGTGGTCTATCTCAAGGACATCGTCAAAGGCGGCCTGGCGGACCGTTTCCTACGCTACCGGGCCATGGGCATCACCACCATCATGATTACCGGTGACAATCCCCTCACTGCCGCGGCCATCGCCAAGGAGGCCGGGGTCGACGATTTCCTGGCCCAGGCCAAACCGGAGGACAAGCTGGCCATGATTCACCGGGCACAGGCGGCCGGACACCTGGTGGCCATGACCGGCGACGGCACCAACGACGCCCCGGCCCTGGCGCAGGCCGACGTGGGCGTGGCCATGAACACCGGCACCCAGGCGGCCAAAGAGGCCGGTAACATGGTGGATCTGGACTCTAACCCCACCAAACTCATCGAGATCGTAGAGATCGGCAAACAGCTTCTCATGACCCGGGGCGCCCTCACCACCTTCAGCATCGCCAACGACGTAGCCAAATACTTTGCCATCATCCCGGCCATGCTAATGGCGACTTTCCCCCAAATCGCCCCCTTCAACGTCATGAAACTGGCCTCGTCGGAAAGCGCCATCCTCAGTGCGGTGATCTTCAATGCCCTGATCATTATTGCCCTGATTCCCCTGGCGCTGAAGGGCATCAAGTTCCGCCCCTTGGGGGCCGCCGCGGTGCTGCGGCGCAATCTGCTGATCTATGGCCTGGGCGGCGTCATCGTGCCCTTTATCAGCATCAAGCTCATCGACTTGATCGTCTCCGCCCTGCACCTGGCCTGAGAGAGAACGAGATATGAATATCCAAGGACTGCTTCAAGAAATCAAGGTTTCGGCCCTGGTCACCCTGGTCCTGTTGATCATCTTGTGCGGCCTCTACCCCCTGGTGGTCTGGGGCATCGCCCAGGTGGTTTTTCCCAGCCAGGCCAACGGCTCCCTGCTGGAAGTTAAGGGGAAGGTGGTCGGCAGCGGCTTAATGGCCCAAAACTTCAGCGGGGCCCAGTATTTCCACCCGCGGCCCTCGGCCGCCGGCGACACTGGTTATGACGGTACCAGCTCCGGCGGCAGCAACCTGGGGCCACTGTCCCGGAAGCTCAGCGACTATGTCAAGGAGCGGGTGGAGAAGTATCGCGCCGAAAATAACCTGCCGGCCGGAACTCCGGTTCCCGCCGACGCCGTGACCGCCTCCGGCAGCGGCCTGGACCCCCATATCGGTCTGCGCAATGCCGCTTTTCAGGCCACTCGGGTTGCCCAGGCCAGAAAGTTGAGTAAAGATCAGGTCATGGGCCTCCTGCACAAATATACCGAAGGGCCTGACCTGGGCTTCTTGGGAGAGCCCGGGGTCAATGTGCTGCGGCTCAATCTGGCCCTGGACGCACTTTCGGTAAAGTAAGACAGTTTTTCTATCCTTCTTCTCTGCGCTCTCTGCGCCTCTGCGGTGAAAAATAGAGTCGGGATTCACCGCAGAGACGCAGAGAGCTCCCCCTGGTAATCCCCAGGCCCCATCAGCTTGACTCACCAAAGATTATGAGCGCTGGGATGTCCCTTCCTCGGCGCCAGGGATATGGCATCCATTTCACAGGCCGAGCGGCAAATTCCGCATCCATAGCAGCGGAGGGGATCGACGAAGGTCTTCTGGTCCACCACTGAGAAGCCAATAGCCCCAAACTGGCACAAAGAATGACATTCCCGGCAGCCTATGCAGGCATCGTTGCTCACCTCGGCCACATACTCACCGCGGAAGAAGGCGTGAAAATTATACTGATAACTGAGCATGGCCAGACAGTCGGCTCGATCGCAGTTGCAGAGGCCGCCGATGAAGGGGGTCTTGAAGGTCCAGATGGTGTGAATCAGCCCCTGTTTTTCAAAGCCGCGATGCAAATCGAGGGCCTCCGCCTTGGAGAGGCGGTCAACATGGGCATCTTCAGGACCATTCCTGAAGGTTTCCAGGAAGGCCTCCTGGAAGCCCAACATCTTCTCGGCGTCGAGCCCCAGGCCAAAGCAATACCCGGCGTCCGTCTTGCCTTTATTGATCTTGCGGCAGATGCAGGGAATGCGGACGATGGAACTGGCCAGGTCCATCACCTGGGCGAGATCCTCCAGGGGAACCACCTGCCCGAAGTGATCCCGGCGCTGGCGCTTCTCCTGAAAATAGTAGATAAGCTTGCGCAGCCAGGCCGGAGCTCGCATGGCCTTTTGGAACCCGGCTTCCATCTTCTCGGCGCCCTGCAAATGCTTCGAAAAATCCTCCAGATAACGGCGGCGTTCCAGGTTATCAAGAAGTTCCTCGGAATAGTGCTCCGCCTTCAGATACCATTTCTTGCCGTCTCCGTGCTGATGGCAAAATTCGCACATATTAATTTCCCTCCTTTTTTGGGCTGGGGCGATGATGCTTCTTCATGGGCCAGAATCTGGACCCTGGTCATTTTGCCTCATCTCCATCGAGGCTCTCTCGGGACATCACCCGGAGCTGAAACATACGGTCAATGATATAAGGCCGCAGGGCCCGGGCCCCCCGGGTAAGCTGCAGGGTCAAGGTGGCATTGTCTTCCAGGGAGAGCCCCTTTACGAGCCGGTCTCGGATGGCCATTTCGTGGTCCACGATGTCCCGGGCCAGGCGGGGGTAGAAGGAGGTCTCCTCCGGGGTGAGGCCTAATTCCCGGCAATCCTTGAGGATGCGGCCGATGGCCAGGTCCTCGGCGTCGAAGCGGTCCGGCTCCAGGGGGATCAGCAGTCCCGCCTTCCGTAATTCTGCCACCTCTGGGGCCGTAAGCCCCGCGGCCCGGCAGAAGGCCTCTAAATCCAGCAGTTCCCGGTCATCCCGCCGGCCGTAGATGAAGGACCTTAACTCCAGGAACGGTTCAATCTCGGGCCCGACGGTGCCTTTCTGCAAAAACTTCTTGATTATTGCCAGGGACAAGCGGTACTTGCTTTGCATTACCTTGATGAAGGTGATTCGCTCCACGCAGGCCGGACTATAGTAAGCCATATTGCGGGAGGTCTTGACCGGCTCCGGCAGGAGCCCCTCATTCAGATAATGGAGGATGGTGGATTTGGGGACGCCGGTGGCCTGTACCAGGTCCTGCATTTTGAAAGCCCCCGCATCTGAGGTTTTGCTGCGCCTGGGTTTCTCTATCTTCCCTGCCATGCTAGGGCGTCCCCCTCACACCTTTTAGGGATAAGATAGCAAGCCAACTGCATTGTGTCAAGTGTTTCTTTGCACTTTTTAAGCCAGCATGGTGGTCATCCTACCGCGGTGAGCGGATGAGAATAAGGCTCAGGGCCGTCTGGGAGTGGCGGCGGAATGGACGATCCTGGCGGCGCGCCATTCTTCATACAGGCTCGCAGCCTCTACAGCAGGGAGGTATTCCTCAGTAGTGTCCGGCACCAAAATGCACGGAGAAGATTACCCTATCCCGCAGTTAAACTCTAGAGCATTGTAATTTCAGATCTATCAATATATTATACCGAGCAACTAAATCCCCTCTCCCCTGCGAGGGGACGACACCGGGTGAGGGGTGGCTTCATCGGCTGTTTCATACCCCCCACCCTGCCCTCTCCCCCCCCCAAGGGGGGAAGGGAAATAGCTTGTAAATTCCATGGGGCCTGCCTAAGTTCAAACAATTCTCTACTGCCTTCCTCATAGCAAAAACCTTGCCGGACACTACTGGGTATTTCTTGGTTCTGGGGATGTGGTCTGCTCAACTTTTTGAAAAATTTACTTTTTTTCAAGTAAACTTGTGCTATCATGGCGTCGACGAGAGAATTCGGGTTCAAGAACAGAAACTTTGGAGGATCTTTTCCTGGCCAAAAATCTTTTTTGGTTTGCGGTGGCCAAGACTGCTGCATAATCTCTGGTTACAGAAAATACCCAAAATAGAGGTGAACATTATGAGGACCGAAGAAATCTTTCAGATGATCAAGAGCAGATACGGTAAATTTGCCGAGACAGGCGGCCGCAAGGAGTCTTGTTGACCCAGCAAAGGGCAGCCCGGTTCGGGCTATGCAGTGGATCAGCATCTCTATAGCCAGGGAGAGCTTGCGCTGGTGCCGGAGGTGGCGCTCAACCTTTCGCGGGGTTGTGGTAACCCCACCGGTTTCGCTGATATTCAATCCGGGGTGGTGGTGGTGGATTTCGGCTGCGGAGGTGGCATAGATGTCATCCTGGCGGCTCACAAAGTAGGCCCGCAGGGGAGGGTAATAGGAATAGACTTTGCTCCGGAGATGGTCGCGCGGGCCAGGCAGACCATCGAGGCGGCGCGCTTGCAAGAAGGGGATATCGAGCTTCGCGTCGCGGATCTGGCTAGCACCCAGCTCCCTGATGGCTGCGTGGATGTATTAATCTCCAACTGCGTCATTAATCTAATCCCCAATAAAGCCGCGGTGTACCAAGAAGCCTTTCGCATCCTGAAACCCGGTGGCCGGGTCGCCATTTCGGATATCGTCCTTACCGAGAAAATCGATTCCGAGCTCAAAAAGCGGTTCCAAGTAACCTGGTCCGGATGTTTGGGAGGGGCGATTCCTGAAGATGAATACCTTAACCTGATAAGGGAAGCGGGCTTTGCCGAGATCCAGATTGTGGCCCGGCATCTCCTGACTCCAGTAGAATTGGAAGCCATGGCCTGTTGTCCCGGCGAAGAATTTACGCCTCCTCCTGCCAAGGACGATCTTATCGTAGTGCAGGGCAAAGTGAGCAGCATCAAGTTCAGAGCCATTAAGCAGCTTCAACCTCTGCCTTCGTAAGACTCTGCCGTCGTCAGAGCAAATTTCGCCATTAATATTTTTGGGGTTGAGTCCCATCACCGGGGGGCCTGCTGCTATTTTCTCCCGATTACAGTCTTTTGGTATGGAGTTGCAAACATCTATTGTTGTATTTCACAATTAGCTGGACACAATATAAGGACTGGAACGCTGGATTTGGCATGGTTAAGTCCCCCTTTGAAAAAGGGGGACTTAGGGGGATTTCAGGAGGTTCTTTTAATCCCCCCTGCCCCCCTTTTTCAAAGGGGGGTTAAAAAACCTCAGTTCTGTAAGGTGCGCACTGCGCATCATTCGATTCTAGGAAGCAACAAAAGATAGGTGCGCAGTGCGCACCCTACATGGCTGATTACAGTCTGTTGGTATGGAGTTGCAAACATCTATTGTTGTATTTCACAATTAGCTGGAAACAATATAAGGACTGGAACGCTGGATTTGGCATGGTTAAGTCCCCCTTTGAAAAAGGGGGACTTAGGGGGATTTCAGGAGGTTATTTTAAATCCCCCCTGCCCCCCTTTTTCAAAGGGGGGTTAAAAAACCTCAGTTCTGTAAGGTGCGCACTGCGCACCATTCGATTCTAGGAAGCAACAAAAGATAGGTGCGCAGTGCGCACCCTACACGGCTTTTTAACCTTCACTTAAGTTAGCGCTTATGCCATTGAGGAGGTGGTTGGGGGGAGAGGGTGATAACATTTGGAGATAATAACAGACAAATAATCACTCCCGCCGTGTCGCCCCCTCAACGGGGAGGAAATAAAGCGAGTACTTTTATTAAGGTTTTCCTGAAACAATACACTAGCACTGATCTTGTCTTCCGCTGCTGCTACCCATGATGAAAATTGCTTACTTTCCTTTGGTGAGGACCTTGTTTAATACTTTACCCAGTTCTGCAACCTTATAAGGCTTGGCAATAACCCCAGCAAACCCATACTTTTGAAAATCCGCCATTATTGGATCATCGAAATAACCGCTGGAGACCATGGCCTTTACCTGGGGATCGATCTTTAGAAGTTTCGCCATAGCCTCTCTGCCTCCCATGCCGCCGGGAACGGTTAGATCAAGGATTACCGAGGCAAATGGATCTGCCGATCCTTGCGCCTGGCTGAACAATTCGATTGCTTCAACCCCATCCTTGGCGAACTTCGCCTCATAGCCCAGGGTGCGCAACATCGCACCCAACACCTCCCGCACCATCGCCTCATCATCCATTACCAGGATCTTCCCTTTCCCGGGAAGCAGCTCCCTGATCTCTTTGGGTTGCTGCGTAATCTTCCGGTCGCTGGCCGGAAGATAAACATTGAAGGTGCTTCCTTCTCCTGACTTGGACTCCGCCGAAATAAGGCCATTATGCTTCTTGATAATGGAATAAACCGTGGCCAAACCGAGGCCGCTGCCTTTCTGCTTCGTGGTAAAGTAGGGATCGAAGATATTCTGCAGGTATTCTTTCGGTATGCCGACGCCTTTATCCTTAATGGAAACTTTGACATAATTGCCCGTCTCCAGGGGGAGGCGGCCATGCTTGCCGACCTTAATATTTTCCCCGGTAATCTCGATGGTGCCGCCCTGCGGCATGGCCTGGATGGCGTTGATAATGAGATTCTGGAAGACCTGGCTGATTTGCCCGGAGTCCACCTGGATTTCGAGTGGAGTTCTTTGAGAAAAGTGAGTTCACACCGAACCCGGGAGCCCCGGCAGGCCAGAGAGGCAGATTCGGCAACCAGTTTTTCCAGGGAGACCAGTTCTTTAATCGGCGCCCCTCCCTTGGCGAAGGTAAGCAACTGCCGGGCCAAAGTCTGGGCTTGCTGGCAGGCCTGGTCTGCTTTAGTCAAGCGGCCGCGGCTCCGTTCTCCCATTTGGGGGTCCAGCATGGCCAGGCTGAGATAGCCTGTTATCGCGGTCAGAATATTATTGAAGTCGTGGGCAATACCACCCGCGAGTATGCCTAATGATTCTAATTTGGTAAACATTAAATGGTCTTCTTCAAATTTCTTCATCTCGGTAATATTGAATAGTACCCCATTTATATAGTCAATATTGTTATCTTTATCACAAATTATTTGTCCCCTTTCTTGTATCCAAAGATACTTTCCTTTTTTATCCTTTATCTTATACTCCCTTAAGTACGATTTATTGGTTATTAATGCTTGTCTAACAACATTTTTGGCATTCTGAAAATCTTCCGGTAGGATAACGTCAGACCATTTCATCCTGCGGGAATCGAATTCTTCTTTTCTGTAGCCCATAATTTCCTCTATTTTATCGTCGAAGAAGTCAACGGACCAATCTTCATATCCTTTAAAAACCACCGCCGGGATTGTTTGTACCAACGACCTGTATGTCTGTTCACTCTGCCGAAGGGCTTCCTCCGTCCGCTGGCGTTCGGAGATGTCCCAGAAAGTTACTACTGCGCCAATGATTTTGCCATCTTCGATGATAGGATTACCTTTGAAATCAACGGGAAAACTTGAACCATCTTTTCTCCAGAAAACGTCTTCTGCATAATGCGCCACGCCACTTTTTAGGTATTTATAGATCGGGCATTCCTCTTCAGGGTATGGCGTCCCATCCGGCCTGGAGTGATGCCAGATCGGATGACTGCGAAAGCCGACAAGCTCACCTTCCTCGTACCCCAACATCCTGGTGGCCGCCGGATTAACAAAAACATGTTTACTTTCAATGTCCAGACCCAAAATGCCCTCAGCGGTTGAGTCTAAAATCAATTGGGTTTGATGAAGGAGGTGTTTAAGAATCTTATCGGTCTGCCGCTGTTCGGTGATGTCAAAAATGATTCCCGCCAGGCCGGCAAGGGCCCCACTCTTGTCCACGAAAGTAGCCTTATGCGCGGCTGTCTCACGCCGCTGGCCCTGGGCGTCATAAGTGTAAAACTCGAAAACCTGGGTGCCGGGGTGCTGTAAAAGGTCCTGGTCCGACTGGAAATACTTATCAGCAATTTCCTTGGAAAAAACCTCGTGCACCGTTTTGCCCAAGACCTGCTCCAGGGTCTTGCCGTAGAACTGGAGAAAGGAATGGTTTACTCCCTGAAGCCGGCCATCGATGCCTTGATAAAAGATGGGGCAGGGTATGGTATCCAGAATTTGTTGGCGTACCCGCAAGTTTTCTTTAATGGACTCTTCCGCCAGTTTCCGCTCGGTGATTTCATTTTCCAGCCGCTCATTCAGCATCTGCAATTCGGCCAGAGCCCTGCGGGTGTCGCTTCGATCCCGGGCTATGCAGAGGCTGCCAGTGAGATTATGCTGCCTGTCATATAAAAGATTGATGGACAGATTAAACGGCGCAATACTGCCATCCTTTTTCTTCATGTTGATTTCATACTTTCTAACGAAGCCATCCCGGCGCAGCCGGGTGAGCATTATCTCAAGCTCAGCCGGATCTTCGTAGAGCTCAGAAAAATGCTTTTCTTGCATCTCTGCCGCACTATAGCCAAAAATCTCCTCTGACGCCTCATTCCAGCGGGCGAATCGGCCATTGGCGTCCACCACGCCAATGGAGTCGGCGGAGCTGTCCAATAGATTTTCCAAGACGTATTTCGCTTCTTGGAGATCATCATACTGCTCTAGCTGCCTGGTACGATCCGGGAAATTCACCACCATCCCCCCCTAAAATAGAATTCGCACCCATATTCTATGCAAGTTTCAGGCCGCAGTAGTTACCCTTGCGCTTAATTCATCATTTTTCAAACAATTTTTTTTAATAAATAGCCCCGACGCCGCGGCTGGAGAACTGGCAAGAGCCCAAAGGCCTTCAAGAAACTGGCTTTTAATTCTGCTGAATTCTTACATGCAGATAGGTTCGCTCGCAGGATTAAGAGCTCCAAAAGGCAAAGGGTGACAATTCCGCCAACCTTGCAACCTTCCCTTAAGGTGCTTAATCAATATATATCAAAAAATTCCTTATCTGCTGCCGGTTAAGCTATTCCGGCAGACCTTGATCACCCGAGGAAAAATGTATGATAAATATATTGTCGGAAACCAGCAAATGCCGCGGCTACAGAATCTCCTTCGGAATAAGAATCATACTGGCGTCTTGGCTTTTATTTTCTTTTACCCAGCAGCTCCTGGCAGCTCCTGCCAGCCAGCCATCTCCCTCTAAAGAAGCCATCCTGCAAGAGGCTCACGGCTTGATAAACCAAGACAATCCCCAGAGCCTGCGTAAAGCCATCTCTCTTCTGGAAGGCAATAGCGCGCAGTTTCCGGAAGAGGTACGATTCCCTCTCTATCTGGCTGAAGCCTACTATCGCCTGGCCAACCCTGATGCCGATGTGGCCGGGGAATATCAGTATTACGAAAAGACGGAGACTTACGCTCAAAAAGCATTGCATATGGAGAACCGCCCGGAGGCTCACTATTGGTATGGATTGGCATTGCTTAAAAAGGCTCAAAAAAAAGGTGGAATGGGGGCGATTTCCATAGTCAAAGAAGGCATCAGGGAATTGAACATAGTGCGTCAGACTGCGCCAACCTTAGATCATGCCGGCGCCTCCCGGGTCCTTAGTCAGCTTTATGCCCAGGCCCCGCGTTGGACGCCTTTTGGTGATCGGGACAAAGCCATCAGTTTGGCCCAGGAGGCCGTCCGTCTTGCTCCGGATTACCCCGAAAACCGTAAAGTTTTGGATGATGTTTCAAAGAGGTGATAAGAGGGCGACTATTCGCAATAGTCGTTTTGGGCCAACCCTTTTTTTATGCCACATGATGGTATACGTGAATATCGGTTTTTTACACCTGATATTCAGACCATATATGGAAATTCCCCTCCCAACGATAAGTGTCTAACTTGGCAAGCTAGTCGCTATTCTTGGCAGGCCCTCTTCAACGCAACATCAATGCGCTATGGGTAGGAGCCAGGACTTTTCCCACGGCCGAAGTTGGTATATGCATCCACCCTCGGCT
>JBEKDQ010000002.1:0-38860 GCA_050014275.1 Desulfobaccales bacterium
AAATGGTGTCCCAGGCCTTGAGTCTCAGCCGTCAGGCGCTGCAAAGCGACGATGGAGAGGAGCTATATATCGAGGGTACCAGCCGCATCCTGGACTACCCGGAGTTTGCCGAGGACGTGGCTAAACTCCGCACCATGTTCATGGCCTTCGAAGAGAAACACCGGCTCATCACCCTGCTGGATCAAACCCTGGCGGCCCAGGGAGTACAGATCATCATCAGCCCCGGCGAGCCCTTTCCCGAGATGCAACTGAGCCTGGTGGCCTCCTCATACGGATCCCGGCGTGCTTCCTTGGGCTGCCTGGGGATCATCGGCCCCATGCGCATGGATTATGCCCGGCTGGTTCCCATAGTACGCTATACCGCCTCCCTGGTCAGCGACTTGCTCAATGAGCGGCAGACCTGAGCATCTTGCAAGTTCTGTAGATCAGCGACCTGCCTGGAGTGGCCTTTTGCAGGCGAACGAGAAGGAGAAATGGTTTTATGGCCGCAGCCAAACATCACAAGCGAGAGCATCCTGAGGGCGCCCCGGAGGCTTCCCCGTTGCCCGAGACCGCCGCGCCGGCGCCGCCGGCCGATATGCCTCAGTTGCAGCTCCAGTTGGAAGAAAAAACCAAGGAAGCCCAGGAGAATTACGAGCGGTTCCTCCGGCTCGCCGCGGAAATGGATAACCTGAAGAAACGGCTGGAGCGGGAGAAGGCCGATCTGCTGCAATTCGCCAACGAAAACTTGATCAAAGAGCTGCTGCCCGTGGTGGACCATCTGGATCTGGCCCTGGAACACGGCCGGCAAGTCGCGACCCCGGCCCCTTTCCTGGAAGGTCTCGAACTGGTGCACCAGGGATTTCTCAAGGCCCTGGACCGGTTCGGGGTGACTCCTCTGGTAGCGGTGGGCCAGCAATTCGACCCGGCTTACCACAACGCAGTGCTGCAGGAATCCGCCCCGGAGGTTCCCGATTACACCGTGCTTAAGGAACTGCAGAAAGGTTACCTGCTCCATGGCCGCCTGCTGCGGCCGGCCATGGTGATAGTGGCCCGCAATACCCAAGAGACTTCATCTCAAACCGATTCTACTGATCAGGAGGAGAGTTAAATGCCCAAACCCATAGGCATTGATTTAGGCACCACCAATTCGTGCGTGGCGGTTATGGAAGGTGGGGAGCCCAAGGTCATCCCCAATGTCGAAGGAGCCCGCACCACCCCTTCGGTGGTGGCCTTTACCGAAACCGGGGAGCGACTGGTGGGCCAGATCGCCAAACGCCAGGCCATCACCAATCCCATGAACACCATCTTTTCCATCAAGCGCCTCATTGGCCGCAAATATGATGATCCGGAAGTGCAGAAGGATATCAAGATCCTGCCCTATAAGATCGTCAAGGCCGCCAACGGTGACGCCCACGTGGAGATCCGGGACCGCACCTATTCCCCCGCGGAGATCTCCGCCATGATCCTCACCAAGATGAAGCAGACCGCAGAGGCGTACCTGGGGGAGAAGGTCACCGAGGCGGTGATCACCGTGCCGGCCTATTTCAATGATGCTCAACGCCAGGCCACCAAGGACGCCGGGACCATCGCCGGGCTCAGCGTCCTGCGGATCATCAATGAACCCACCGCCGCCTCCATGGCCTACGGCCTGGAGAAGAAGAAGGATGAACGCATCGCGGTCTTCGACCTGGGGGGCGGCACCTTTGATATCTCCATCTTGGAGCTGGGAGAGGGAGTCTTTGAAGTAAAATCCACCAACGGTGACACCCATCTGGGGGGCGACGACTTCGACCAGCGCATCATGGGTTTCCTGGCCGACGAGTTCCTCCGGGAGCAGGGTATCGACCTGCGCAAGGACCGCATGGCCTTGCAGCGCCTGAAGGAAGCCGCGGAGAAGGCCAAATGCGAGCTCTCCACCGCCCTGGAAACCGATGTCAACCTGCCCTTCATTACCGCCGACGCCTCCGGGCCCAAACATCTGCTTATCAAATTGTCCCGGGCCAAGATGGAGTCCCTGGTGGCGGAGCTGATCGACCAGACCGAACCCCCCTGCCTCAGTGCCTTGCGCGACGCCAAGGTCAGCACCAAAGAGATCGACGAGGTCATCCTGGTGGGCGGCATGACCCGCATGCCTCGCGTGCAGGAAAAGGTCCGGCAGATCTTTGGCAAGGAGCCCCATAAGGGGGTCAACCCCGACGAAGTGGTGGCGGTGGGCGCCGCCATCCAGTCCGGGGTGCTCAAGGGCGAAGTGAAGGACGTGCTCCTGCTGGACGTCACCCCCCTGTCCCTGGGGATCGAAACCCTGGGCGGGGTCTTCACCAAGATCATCGAACGCAACACCACCATTCCCACCCGCAAGAGCCAGACCTTCTCAACCGCGGCGGACAACCAGACCGCGGTAACCATCCACGTGCTCCAGGGCGAGCGGGAGATGGCCGCGGATAACAAGACCCTGGGGCGCTTCGAGCTCTACGGCATCCCGCCGGCCCCCCGGGGCATGCCCCAGGTCGAAGTCACCTTCGACATCGACGCCAACGGCATCGTTCACGTGGCCGCCAAGGACCTGGGCACCGGCCAGGAGCAGTCCATCCGCATCACCGCCCCCAGCGGCCTTAGTAAGGACGAAATCAACAAGCTGGTGAAAGAGGCGGAACTCCATGCCGAGGAAGACCATCACAAGAAGGAGCTGGTCGAGGCCCGCAACCAGGCCGACTCCCTGACCTACACCACCCAGAAGACCCTGGCGGACCTGGGGGACAAGGTGGACCCGGCCACCAAGGCGGATATCGAGAGCCGCATCGCCACCCTGAAGACCGCCATCGAAGCAAACGACCTCCAGGCCATCAAGGCCGGCAGCGACGAGCTGATGAAAGCCTCCCACAAACTGGCGGAGCAGATGTACGCCAAGACCGGTCCGACTGGCGGCGCTGGCGGCGGTCCCGGCGGCGGCGCCGGCGGCGGCGCCGGGGAAGCCGGTCACGAAGAGAAGGCCAAAAAACCCGAAGAAGAGGTGGTGGAGGCGGAGTTCGAGGAGGTCAAGTAAGGCGAGAGCTCATTTTAATCTCTGCGGCCAAACAGAAAGGGCGGGATTTTCCCGCCCTTTCACTTTTTTTTGCCTCCTTTCCTCGGTCTCAGCGGGGAAAAGGCATTGGCGATTGGTCAGAGCCGCCCAGTTTCCGCCCTGGGATAATCTTTCCTAAAGAATAATGGTCCCTTGTCCCCCTTGAGGGGGGAGAAGTCATGGGGCGCCTTCAACGGCACTCTTGCCAAGAATGCCTTCAGCGCTCCTCGCCGTGACTGTGAGATGGGTGAAAATCCTTTCATCTTGCTCCAAAAGGCAAGCTGCTACCCCTTTGGCCCGCCACGTCCACCACCTTTAAAATACCTTGTAAGCTGCAACACATCTTTTGGTACGAGACGTCCTATTGCCCCCGAACTATAACAGGCTATAAGAATGGTCTTGTCCGGACGCAAAAGAAAGCCCGTGGCATGGAGGTACATTTCTTCTTTATCGTAATAAGCCCCCGTGATTCTCGATATTTCCTCTGCGACCAGTCCGTAACCGACAGGAAAGGTGATCCCATGTCTATCAATTATTTTTCTAGCGTCCTCAATTGAGTCGACCGATGCAGCAACGATCTTAATCTCTTCAGACTTGAGTTCCTGATATGATCTTTGGAAGTCAGCCAACTGCTGATTGCAGAAAGCTCACCATTCACCACGATAGATCAGAACTACGCTGTATCCCTGGCCCATTCCTTCAGGAAGGTTCAGCTTTTCCCCGGAAACCAATTGAAATTCCATTTTGGGAAACATATTGTCGGTATCTAAATACGCTGTTCCTATTCGTGCCATATCACCCTCCTTTATTTCTTTTTTTGTAGAGCCTCAAAGGTAATGCTTATAAGATAGGTATGAGGATTGTCGTGTCAAGAAGCCGGACGCAGTGGAATATGTGGGAACTCCAATACTAGCTCTGCTTAAACTCCCTGAGCAAGATAGTGACTATCTTGCCATGAACGAAACTTATTGGATTCCCAGGAAAAAATTATGATAAGATTCGCTTATCGGTACCACCATCTTCAAGCCCCCTGGCAATTTCCGCGGCCACCCGGCGGGCCGCCTCAGCCGGAGAGGCAGCCAGGCGGATGGGACGTCCCACCACGATATAATCGGCCCCGGCCCGGATGGCTTCATAAGGGGTGGTGACGCGGCTCTGATCATCCCCCGGCACGGCGGCCCAGGCCGGCCTGATGGCCGGGCAGACCACCAGGAAATCCGGCCCGAAGGCCGCTTTGACCGCCTCGGCCTCGGTGCCGGCGCACACCACCCCGTCACAGCCGGCCTCCTTGGCAAGCTTCGCCCTCAGGAGAACCAGTTTTGTAGGATTCCTGGCATACTCCGGGGCAATGCCCACGGCTTCCAGATCATCCGGCCCTAGATGGGTAAGAACCGTAACCCCCAGAACCTTGACCCCATTTTTCAGGGCCGCGACACTGGCCTTAAGGGTTTTGCGCCCCTGGTCCACATGAACCGTTGCCAGTTTTGCCCCCTTCATAATCCTGGCTTGGGCGCCTCTGATGGTGGCAGGAATATCATGAAATTTAAGATCGAGGAAGTAATCGACGCGGGCCGTGTTGGCCAGGAATTGCAGAAAAGCGGGACCTTCAGCCACAAAGAGTTCCATCCCGACCTTAAAAAGTCCAACCTCATCTTTTAATAGAGAAAGATATCTCTCGGCTTCAGCCTTATTAGGGACATCCAGGGGAAAGATGAGGCGGTCTTTGGGCTGCGGCATTTCAACCCCTTGGGGACAAATTGCGCAATTTTTACCATCCTTCCAACGCACCAGTCAATCTAATAATTCCCAACCTGATGCCAGGTTTTTGGTATTCCCGGCTCGGACCGCCGCCCCGGTGATCCTCCGCCCTATTTTGGTTTATTCCTCACCCGGCCCTAAGGCCGGGTGCTTCTTTTATTGCATTTTTCGCTTGACATAATGTTGTACGTTTCAATCCTCACCCGGCCCTAAGGCCGGGTGCTTCCCGATCTGATCCACCAGCACCGCCCCGGTCCCGGGGAGTTTCAATCCTCACCCGGCCCTAAGGCCGGGTGCTTCGGGAAAAGCAATGTCGGAAAGACAATGGCCGACAGTTTCAATCCTCACCCGGCCCTAAGGCCGGGTGCTTCGATTGGTATCCGGGACCGGATTACAACCCTTACGGGTTTCAATCCTCACCCGGCCCTAAGGCCGGGTGCTTCCGCATTCCCGCCGCGGGTCCCTTGGATTGGGGCTTGTTTCAATGCTCACCCGGCCCTAAGGCCGGGTGCTTCAGCCTGCGGGGCTATCGCTTTGTCCAGGGGCTGCAGTTTCAATCCTCACCCGGCCCTAAGGCCGGGTGCTTCTTTGGGTGGCTATGCCCATATGGGCCTCAGACAAACGTTTCAATCCTCACCCGGCCCTAAGGCCGGGTGCTTCCGGGGCCATTTTTTTGCCTCAATGCAACTTTAGCGGTTTCAATCCTCACCCGGCCCTAAGGCCGGGTGCTTCCTGCTGGGTGGCGGCCCAATATTGCACGCCGCCCATGTTTCAATCCTCACCCGGCCCTAAGGCCGGGTGCTTCGAGAGGCAACCGGGCGGTTGGCTGGGGCAAAGGGGTTTCAATCCTCACCCGGCCCTAAGGCCGGGTGCTTCGGGTACGCCTGCATAATTTGAGCTTTGCCGTTTTTGTTTCAATCCTCACCCGGCCCTAAGGCCGGGTGCTTCTTGAACTCTCGCCGACTTATGTGACCATGAGCGAGTTTCAATCCTCACCCGGCCCTAAGGCCGGGTGCTTCGATTGGTTGACCGAACCTGCGACTTTGGCCATTCGAGTTTCAATCCTCACCCGGCCCTAAGGCCGGGTGCTTCAGAGATTTGAGTTTGATTGCCAACTCAAGGAGAAGTGTTTCAATCCTCACCCGGCCCTAAGGCCGGGTGCTTCTATAGCGGACAACAAAATCCTTGTAATTGTGTTTGTTTCAATCCTCACCCGGCCCTAAGGCCGGGTGCTTCAAATGCCCGAAGAGCGTTTGCGGCCATCGCTTTTTGTTCCAATCCTCACCCGGCCCTAAGGCCGGGTGCTTCGCGCTATTAAAGGCGCTTACAGGAGCAATGTCGTGTTTCAATCCTCACCCGGCCCTAAGGCCGGGTGCTTCCCGGCGGAAAATCGGGGCTTCCTCCCGGCGTTTGTTTCAATCCTCACCCGGCCCTAAGGCCGGGTGCTTCTTACCCAGGGGACCGGGACCAATAATCTTTATTGGAATAGTTTCAATCCTCACCCGGCCCTAAGGCCGGGTGCTTCTTCCGCCAGCCGCGCCGTTTTGAGCGGGGATACGCTGTTTCAATCCTCACCCGGCCCTAAGGCCGGGTGCTTCATGAGCTGGTGGCCTTACTTTCGCAGCGGCCGCAAGTTTCAATCCTCACCCGGCCCTAAGGCCGGGTGCTTCCCAGGCCCTCCTGGAGGGCGGCGGCTCCCTCTGGGTTTCAATCCTCACCCGGCCCTAAGGCCGGGTGCTTCCAGTTATAGTCCCAGGGGGGCCAGTGATCCTCCCAGTTTCAATCCTCACCCGGCCCTAAGGCCGGGTGCTTCAAGGCCGAAAATAAGAGAGATAAGCGCAATAGGAGTTTCAATCCTCACCCGGCCCTAAGGCCGGGTGCTTCACCCGCCAGGAATTCGACGAGCTGGAGGCGGAAGAGTTTCAATCCTCACCCGGCCCTAAGGCCGGGTGCTTCGGTCTGCGGGAGGTTAAGGTTCGGGGCTCCGAGATAAACAGGTTTCAATCCTCACCCGGCCCTAAGGCCGGGTGCTTCCGAGTATGCCTGGGATACGCCGGTACCCGCCGAAGTTTCAATCCTCACCCGGCCCTAAGGCCGGGTGCTTCAGGGATTGGTTGTAGGTGTTGCCGGTCGCCTCCTTGTTTCAATCCTCACCCGGCCCTAAGGCCGGGTGCTTCCCAAATAGGTACTGGACGCCATCCTTGCTCCCAGGTTTCAATCCTCACCCGGCCCTAAGGCCGGGTGCTTCGATCCTGGGAGGGTGTGTCGCGCCATTGGCCTGCATGTTTCAATCCTCACCCGGCCCTAAGGCCGGGTGCTTCGTGGACCGACAAGGCCAGGGGCTACCTGGCCAACAAGGTTTCAATCCTCACCCGGCCCTAAGGCCGGGTGCTTCTTCAGGTCGTATTTGCCGATGCGCATGGGGATGCCGAAAGTTTCAATCCTCACCCGGCCCTAAGGCCGGGTGCTTCGTCGGAGGACCGATAGCCAGATACCGGCAAGGAGCGTTTCAATCCTCACCCGGCCCTAAGGCCGGGTGCTTCCTTTTAATCCCTTTTTCTTCCCAGCTTGTCAAGCGTTTCAATCCTCACCCGGCCCTAAGGCCGGGTGCTTCCGTTCATAGGCATCATTTCTCAGGTTTTCCTGGGCGTTTCAATCCTCACCCGGCCCTAAGGCCGGGTGCTTCCAACATCGGCGACGCCACCCGGATGGTCTTCAAACAGTTTCAATCCTCACCCGGCCCTAAGGCCGGGTGCTTCTCACCATCGAAGGACCAATATTCAATTAGTAGTCGTTTCAATCCTCACCCGGCCCTAAGGCCGGGTGCTTCCCGGATCGTCAAACGCTGGTGGGAAAACAAGGTGGTTTCAATCCTCACCCGGCCCTAAGGCCGGGTGCTTCGCAGGCAAAAAACTGAGATTGGCGGCCGGGCTCCTGGTTTCAATCCTCACCCGGCCCTAAGGCCGGGTGCTTCGACTTAAGGCAACAAGGTTTTCAACTTTGAACTTTGTTTCAATCCTCACCCGGCCCTAAGGCCGGGTGCTTCCTGGCCAAAAAGGGGATTGAGGAGATTAATCAGTGGTTTCAATCCTCACCCGGCCCTAAGGCCGGGTGCTTCATGCAAAAGTTCGACGACCTGGAGGAGAGCGAAAGTTTCAATCCTCACCCGGCCCTAAGGCCGGGTGCTTCGCTATCCTGGACGCCTTGCAAGGGCTTACCTGGGTTTCAATCCTCACCCGGCCCTAAGGCCGGGTGCTTCTTTCAGCCTGGGCGCTTACCGGCGCCCTTAATATGTTTCAATCCTCACCCGGCCCTAAGGCCGGGTGCTTCTGCCCGCGGGGCGCACCAGCTCCCGCTCCACCAGGTTTCAATCCTCACCCGGCCCTAAGGCCGGGTGCTTCAGGATCCACTCGCCACCCTCCAGGCGGTGCGGATAGAAAGTTTCAATCCTCACCCGGCCCTAAGGCCGGGTGCTTCCAGAGCGGGCAACAAAGTCCTTGCAAATGTGGTTGTTTCAATCCTCACCCGGCCCTAAGGCCGGGTGCTTCCGGCGGTTAATGTTGACCGCCGATGGACGCCGCTGTTTCAATCCTCACCCGGCCCTAAGGCCGGGTGCTTCAGGCCCTCCTTAATTATAACATGGAGGTCTCCAAGTTTCAATCCTCACCCGGCCCTAAGGCCGGGTGCTTCTCAAAGGTCAGTTTGCCAAATTGCGCAAGTTGCAGTTTCAATCCTCACCCGGCCCTAAGGCCGGGTGCTTCGGCCGCCAGGGCAAGATGATCGTTCACCTGGTTCCGGTTTCAATCCTCACCCGGCCCTAAGGCCGGGTGCTTCGGCCTATTTCGCCCCCAACACAGCCACCACCACCGTTTCAATCCTCACCCGGCCCTAAGGCCGGGTGCTTCCTTTTCTGAAAAGATGGATCAACCGGGCTATCTTGTTTCAATCCTCACCCGGCCCTAAGGCCGGGTGCTTCCTGAGGTCAGCCGACCCAAGCCGCACCCCGAATGCGTTTCAATCCTCACCCGGCCCTAAGGCCGGGTGCTTCCCAGAGAAAACGGGAATACTGGCAAAAACATTATCAAGTTTCAATCCTCACCCGGCCCTAAGGCCGGGTGCTTCTTGGTGCAGGCGGTTGCCTGGGAACCAATGAAGGAGTTTCAATCCTCACCCGGCCCTAAGGCCGGGTGCTTCCTGGGGTTCAGCGCCAACTACGCCATCTACGTGCATGGTTTCAATCCTCACCCGGCCCTAAGGCCGGGTGCTTCCTATCGTTTCACAGGAAACTAGAGATAAATTAAGCGTGTTTCAATCCTCACCCGGCCCTAAGGCCGGGTGCTTCGACCTTTTAGCCCTGTATCAGAAATGGCAAAACCTACAGTTTCAATCCTCACCCGGCCCTAAGGCCGGGTGCTTCGATCAGGGAACTGTGCCTTGCGCTCGGTTTCCCCGTTTCAATCCTCACCCGGCCCTAAGGCCGGGTGCTTCTCGAATACCTGTGCGGTGAGCTGCAGGAGTTGGCGTTTCAATCCTCACCCGGCCCTAAGGCCGGGTGCTTCGCGGGTACTCGACCTGTATGTAGCCCACGGCGGGTGTTTCAATCCTCACCCGGCCCTAAGGCCGGGTGCTTCGTGAGATCACCGGCCTAGACATCCTGGCTCTGGCCGTTTCAATCCTCACCCGGCCCTAAGGCCGGGTGCTTCCCTGCGTCCGCGCCAGCTTCGCCAGTTTTCAATTCGTTTCAATCCTCACCCGGCCCTAAGGCCGGGTGCTTCCGGGTGGGAGGCCGAGACTGTTTCAATCGTACTCTGTTTCAATCCTCACCCGGCCCTAAGGCCGGGTGCTTCGGATATTAATAGTGTTTTTCATTTTCAAAGGAAAGTTTCAATCCTCACCCGGCCCTAAGGCCGGGTGCTTCGGCAGAAAATTCGCAACGGCGATCTGTACCTGGAAGTTTCAATCCTCACCCGGCCCTAAGGCCGGGTGCTTCTCCGGCCTTTTCGGGCCGGTTTTTACGAGGTTTATAGCGCCTGCGAGCGCGTACCAGCCCCAAAAAAGGCTCCAACCGCCCAGGGGATGGCCCGCTTTGGGCTGATCTTACTGAGTTCCCTCATTATTCTGGCCGCGCGGACCCCTGCCGGTTTTCACCCCCGCTAGGCGTTCGCTCTCAGATCAAAAGGGGCCGGCTAAAGTTCACTTTCTTATCCCAACCAAAAACCCGAACATTTTTTTCCAGGGGCTCCGTCAAGCGATAAATCCTAAGACTGTCTTCCTCCTTATGGATGATTTTGACCAAGGCCCGGATCAGGCGCTCAAACTGAATTTCATCAACCTCACATTCAAAGACGCTCTTCTGCACCCGTTGGCCGAAATTTTTGCACTGCTGCGCCATCCGGCGCAGGCGGCGGCGACCCGCAGCGTCTTCGGTGGAAACGTCATATGTTACCAGGACGGTCATCATCACCCTCTCCTTACTTGTGGAGATAAGGAGTATAGGCCGCCAGTTCGCCCCGCAGGTGTCGGGCCAGCAGCCGGGCCTGGATATGGGGGACCAGGCCCAGGGGCATTTTTTGCTGCGCCCCGGGATGAAAAATCTCCTCTTGTTTCCGCTCCTGGTAGGCCACCACCACCTTTTTGCGGCCTGCGTCATTCAGCAGGACCGCGCCGCCGGTGCGGCGGTCAAAGTCCGGCTCGCTTAACTGGCGGCGGTTGATGAGGGTGAGGGTCAGCCGGTCCGCCAGGATGGGTCTGAGTTCCTCCATGAGGTCCAATCCCAGGGAGGGCCGCCCGGGCCGGAGGCTATGGAGAAAACCCATCTGGGGGTCCAGGCCGACCCCCTGGGCGCCCGCCACACAATCACTCAGCAGCAGGGCATAGAGAAAAGAGAGCAGGGCATTGGTGGGGTCCAGGGGAGGTCGGCGGGTACGGCCCGTAATGGCGAAGGTCTCCCGGTCGGCCCGGAGCATGCTGCTAAACCCGGCAAAATAATGGCGGGCGGCTTCGCCCTCCATTCCCCGGAGGGTGTCCAGGTCTGTGACTGCCGGCAACTGCATCAAAGTCTCGCCCAAGAGTTGGCCGGTATGACTTAAGAGTTCGCGGTCCTGGGGGTCGCCGGTCTCCCGGGCGCTGCGCAGGATAACGCTCCGCTGGTTCTTGAGCTTGCCGGCCACCAGGTTCCGGGCGACCTCCAGGGTCCGGAGGGGAGAGTCCATTGCCTCATGCTGGGCCCGGCGCAGCAGGACATTGCCGGAAGCCGGACCCTCCAGGCGGGCGAGGAACCGCCCGGAGCGGCTGAGCCAGATGACGGGCCGCCCGTCCTGGGCGCAGCGGCCCAAAAGGCCGGGAGAGACCATCACTTCCCCGAACAGCACCAGGCTGCCCAGGTGGTGCAGCGGCACCTGCAGCCGCACCCCTTTGTCGATTTCCACCTTGAGGGTCTCATGGTCCAGACGCAGATAAGCCCCAGACGTCTGCACATAGAGGGTATTCAACAGGGTCTTCATCCTTCTTCCTCCACCTGGTACAAGGCGGACGCCAACCGGGCCATCCTCCTGGACTCAGCCACCACCGCGGGCAGGCAGGAGGATTTTAGGGAACATTGGCGGCAACGCTTATCATTGGGGGCCGGCGGCAGTATCCGGGCCTGCAAGATTTCCCGCAGTTGCACCGCCGCCTCTTTCAGGCGGCGGCGCAAGGCCGGGTCGAAGATCACTTCCCGGCGATGCTGAGAGGAGGCATGAAAAATGGCCCCCGCCGGCACCTGCTGACCGGTCATCTCTTCCAGACATACCGCCTGCCCGCACAATTGCAAGTCGTCATGCTCCCGCCGCCGCCGGGGACCGTGTTTGTAATCCACCGGATAAGGAATCGAGCCGTGGAATTCCACAATGTCCGCCTTGCCCACCAATCCCCAGCGGCGAGACCATAAAGGCAGACTGCGCTCCACCCGGATCTCCCCCAGGGTTTCAGAGCCGGGTTGATCCACGATTTCATGGACAAATCGCCCCCGCTGGGTATAGAGGTTTTCATCCCAGACCATTTCCACGTGGATGAGGGCGGCCTGCCGGGGGCAGTAAGCAAAGTGCTCCAGGGCGGAAATAGGGATGAAATCCTGCTCATCGAATTCCGCAGCCGGTTCTTCCATTTCGTCCATCATGGCGCGCACCTCTTTCGTTCAGTCCCGGCTTCACCCCTCCAGGATGGTGAGGGTGACGCCGTCGAAAGGTGAAGCCAGCGGTCCTGGGGCGGGGTGGGAAACCACGTAGTCTTCAAACTGCCGCGGCGGCTCATTTTCCGGCTCAATCTTGATTAATTTAAAAAGCTTGTGCGCCGCCGCATTGCCTCTCATGTTTTCATGGGTAAAGATATAAAGTCCCTGGCAGGCCATCTCCCCACGGGCAGCGGAGCGGTCGTAATCAAACATATAGAGCAAAGCCTCCCAGAATAATCTCAGGTCTGTTTCCATCACCCCAGTACCGTTTCTCTCCTTATCGGCCAGATAGGGACTATAAAATCCATGGGCCTCGTAAAGACCATAGGGGACCAGTGCCTTTCGGCCAATCTCCGTGGTCCCGGTCTCCATGCGCTCTGCGGTGGTACGGGCCTGGCGCGTAATGGTTAAATCCATGGGTAAGATGGGAGAGCGCGACATGGCAAAGGTCAATTGCATGGGACCTCTTACCTGTCCAGCGTTTAGGCCGGTGGACAGCACCGCGCCGAACATGCGGATATCGTAGTATTTTTGGGCCATATATTGCCGGGCTTCCTCACGCTTCTGCGGGGAAATCCCCTTTTGTCCTTTCGCAGCATTGGCCAAATCTTTAGCTACTTTTTGCAATTTCTTTTTCAAATCCTCAGAAGCCTCTTCATCCAATGCCTCCATCAACAATTTTTTTATATCATTTGCTTTGATGGATTCTCCACCAAAACTGAGGTTATCCCCATCCACAGAGAAGACCTCAAGTGCTGCAGAATTGAACCAATCTAGCAGTTCTTCATCTTCAAGCGTTATTTGAGGAGGCTCCGCTCCTACATCGCGTAATGCCTTCGCAATCAAGCTATTCAAGGCGTTCCGGCTTTGAATGAAAATGGCCTGATCATGGAGCAGACTTACATAATTGCGTACCTTTCTCTTCAGGCAGACATCCGTTACCAATCCAAAGGTGTTTTCCGGATCAAACCGGGGCAGATTGCCGGCGTCGGGGTCGCCGTTGGGATTGCCGTTCACCACGTCAAACAAGTAGACAAAGTCGTGGCGTTTGCGCGGATCGAGATGGCTGTTCATGTTTGCACCTCCTCTGGATTATTAGAATTTTCTAACGCTGGCTCTTCCGGTTTGTCTTTCTTGAAGGCTAATGCCGCCCGCTGGTGGTAGTATCCCAGGGCAAATTCGGCCTGACCGGGCATGGTCAGGGTATGGGGGAATCCCCCTGCGGCGTCTATCTGGTTCATAACTTCCGTTAAAAGTTTTTCCATCCTGTATCCCTGGTTATCCCGCCGCAATTTGGGGAGATGAGAGGTTTTCGCCCTACTCAGCAGCAGCCCCCCCAGGGCTGCCTTGGGAGTGAGAGAAGCCGCGCCATAGAACCGGTCCACGATGGTGGTGTTCAGCTTCTTGGGCCTGGCGTGGAGGCGCTGAATCTCTTCCAGAACAGCGAAAAGGCGACCTGACAAATAAGCCGGTTGCTCCCGATAAGGATCGAGTTGCTGCATGGTCTTGGCTTCCTCCTTTTTAAAGGTTAAGGCCAGCTTGATGGCCGCCGCGATTATCTGAAAAGGTGGCGCGTTTTCTTGATAGGCGGCCAATTCTCTCCCTTGGGGTGTGCGCAGTCTTTGGACCGCGTCTTCCAGCAGACCCGGAGGCGGCGGTTGGCTCAGATAGGCCGTTCGCAACAACCCTCTGAGCAAATTGGGGCTGACGTCCACAATGTTTTGAATTCCTCCTTTTTCTCCCTCCCGCCGTTTCTTTGCCCGTCGGGCATTCTTAAAAATTTCGATTATCCGAGGAATGGAAAAGGCCCGAGGTTCTTCGCCAACCGGCCCCACGATCTTGAGAGCTTCCACAAAGGCATTCAAATTCTTAACCAGGGGCCGGAGAGAAACACTTATCCACTCTCGGATGGCTATTCTGCCCTTTCCGTTAGGAGATAATACGGCCAGATAAAACCGGTTGTCGGGAATCGACAACACGCTTTCCTGGGAATGCCAGGGTATCTTTAACGCCTCTTGCAGAAGGTTAAGGGTCGCCTCGGCTTTCGGGTTCGGGTCCAATGGCGCACTGAAAAGTTTGAGCGGCTCCTGTTCTTCTTCCGCTTCAGGCGCACCTTTAGGTCCATGCTTGAGCCAGAATACGGCCATGTGGTTTTTAAAAGTGTTAAAGTCGGTTTTCCCTTTGGCCTTCAGGTCGGTCATCAATTCCTGATGGTAGCTCTCTTTTGACAGGAGAAGATTGAGCGCTTGCGCCGCATTTTCTCCACAGGTAAGGCAGACGCCCAAGTGAGCGTCAGCGTCATCTGTATTAAAGGAGACAAAGGCGTTCTCATTGATGCTCATTAACTGCCGACGTCCTTTGAAAAGTTTCACCTTGGTCGGGATTATTCTGATTAAGGGGCCGTGCTTGCCGCACACGGAACAAAAGCCTTGCTCAATTTCACCCGATTTCTTATGCTTGGCCACCTCAGAGGCAACGCGATCTTGCCAGAACGCCTTGATATCGGGATGTTGAAAAAGATGTTTGCCACCAAGACCCCCGCCTTCATAGGCAAATGAGACCCAATCCTTATTGGCGATTTCTTGATATTTGGGGTCTTTTTCCACCAGTCTGTTTTTTATCACCGCGTCCAAAGACTCTAATGCCTGGCGCAAATCCCGGTCTTTTACCAGGGGGGAATCCAGTACCTCTTGCAAGAGCCGCATGAAAGCGTCATGCTTTTTCCCTGCGTCCTCATCAAATCCGCCTTTCTTTTCCTTCTTGCTGACCCCCAGGGCATAGCCGGCTTCGTCAGCCACCGGATAGGAAAAAATTCCGGAAGTCCGTTTGGCAATCATCGGGCGGGGAGGGGAAACCCCTGATTCCCCTATATGAATGTCCACAGGGAGGCCGGGGATGATGGTAACCATCCATTTGATGGGATTGTTGCTATAAGAAGAAAATCCTACCGGTGGTAAAACCTCCTCTTCCAAATTCCCGGCCAGTTCAACCAGTTCCTTTAACATTGACCCCCTCCTGTTCGTAGAGCTCCAGATATTTTTCCGGAGGAACCTTGAGGACGCCTTTCTCTAATCTTGCCGGGAAAAAAATCGCCTGGGCCTGCCCGGTTGATGGTGTCATTTGCCTCCCTTTGGCGTCATGTCGCCAGAATTTCAATTTCTTGGTAGGATCAACCCGGAAGGCGATATCGAACAACATCATGCCGAAATCCCAATCTTCCTCGCGGCAAGCAACCTCTTGGCCGTGGGGATTTTCGAACCAGGCGGCAAATTCCCTGGTTCCCAGGTATGGGGTATGATGACAACCCCCTCTCGCCACCTTTCGGTCGAACTGCTCCTGATAAGAACGTAGGTTCTGAGTCGCATGAGCCAATAGCCTGATATCCGCCTCAATAAGATATTCCACCTCCTTTAAAACCAGGCTGACCCGTTGCTGCCTTAAGTCCTCGATGAAAACAGGTCGATCATCTATTTGCCGGCTTTTCAGTTCATTGCGGACAATGGTCATCTCCTTGATAGGTTTAAGCACCCAAATCTCTCTGACTTCCCAACGAAACTCGGGCTTCCAGAAGATGGCCTCCAGAAGGCCCCGGGCGGCGCTGGGTGTCATTAGCGGATAGCTCACCCGCTCTACCGAAAACCCCGGCCGGGTGAAACAGGCAAAATCGCCCCCAACTTTAAGTCTGATATGAGTTTTCATCGAGGTCCCCCAAATTTAAAATCACCAGACCAGATCACAGGGGTCATAATAGGCCCCCACCAGGCCAAGACGTTTATCATAGCCTCCTTTCCACAGAAAAATTCCCGGCGTAATTTCTTCTAACCATTCATCCTCTTTAAATTTCTGCACTTCCCAGTCATAAAGATTCACCAGATAAGGTTGCAGGCGCCGCCAGGTTTCTCGGGATGAGTGTGCTTTCCATGCCAGCAAATGTCTGCCGCTCTCTCCATAAGGAACCAGTACCGGAGAGGTGAGCTTGGGAATCAAGCGGTATTCTTTGGTTACCTTTGGGAAATCCAATACCTTTCGTAATTCCTGGATACCCTTTTTATCCAACTCCACGACTTGAAACAGCCTTCGAAAATAGTCCTGATAAAGCTCCGGGCTATGGAGCGCCTCAGGTGGATTTAGTTTGAGCAACAGTTGTGCAATTCTCAAACCTTCTTTATAAGGGCCTTTAGGAGCTTTGCCCTCCGCCAACTCCATAATCACCATTTTTCCCTTTCCTGTTAATTTTCCCCCTTCCCGGTTGCACCTGCCGGCGGCCTGGACGATGCGGTCCAGGGGACCGATTGCCCGGTAGACCACGGGGAAATCCAGGTCCACCCCCGCCTCCACTACCTGGGTGCTGATGAGTCGAACGGGTTCCTTTGCTTCCAACCGATCTTTGACCTCCGCCAGGATGTGTTTGCGGTGCGCGCCACATAGCAGGGTGGAAAGGTGATAAGCGTCCTGGGGTTGGTTTAACTCCAGGAAAAGCCTCACAGCATCTTTACGAGTATTGAGGATCACCATGATCTGAGTTTGGTCCTGTATTTCCCCGGCCAAGTCGGCAAAGCTCATAGGCGCAGGGCGCATTTCATAATCCACCCGCCGGAGTGCTTCAAAGTGGCGGAGATAATCCGGAACAATCTCCGGGACCTCCACTTGAAATTCCTTGAGATAAGGGGTGTTTTCCCAGGCCGGCTGGGTGGCCGTGCACAGGACCACGGTAACTCCATAATCCTCCACTAGGGTGCGCAGGACATCCACGGTGGGGCGCAAAAGTTCCGGGGGCATCGTCTGCACTTCGTCCAGAAGGATGACGCTATGGGCCAGGTTATGAAGTTTGCGGCATCGCCCTGGCTTATTGCTGAAGAGACTTTCAAAGAGCTGCACAGTAGTAGTGACGATCACCGGGAAATCCCAGTTTTCTGCAGCGAGCCGGAGTCGTAAGGACTGATTATCCTGGGATTCCGACAGCGCTGTGTTCTTATGGTCATTCACCTGGCTGTGGTGCTCCAGTACCGCGTCCTCACCTAAAAAATCGCGATAGACCTGGGCGGTCTGATCAATAATGCTGGTGTAAGGAATGGCCGTAATAATTCTCCTAAGCCCATTCTTAAGAGCATGTCGCAGGCAGAAGGCTAATCCACTGAGAGTTTTTCCTCCCCCCGTGGGCACGGTGAGACGGTATACCCCAGTAGGGCCGTCTGCTGCTTCCAGACAGGCATTGTATACTGCCTGTCTGATCCTGTTTACCATTTTTGACTCGGCCTTATGCATAAATTTTTTTTCATGTTTTTTTCCAAACTTATACCACAGTTCGTTTATAGTCGGGCTTTCTTGCCTTATACCAGTTTTGTGTGGATCAACGTGGTCCTCTGTATCTAAGCGATCGGCATCGACAAGCGCTGAAAAGATCATGCGTATCCAGAGTTCTTTCTTCAAATCCGTCCGAAGTTCGAGGGGAATTTTGGGAGCCTCAGAGCACTGTTTCATTAAATCAACAGCAAATTGTTGAAGTTTTTTCATGAAGTCTGGTTCTTTTCGAACGTATTTCACCAAGCGAGCCGACAAATCTCCCGGCTCCTGTAGGCCGGCATGATGTCCGGCAATGGGAAGAACTACCTCCCGCCAGAAGTTTTTAGATTTCAGCATATTGTAGGCCAGCGCCGCACCCCAAGGCGAATGAGGTGTTGATGGGCAAGGGGTTCCCTCTGCCTGGGCTTTGAGATACTTCTGAAAAGCTGGAGAGATTTTCCCAAGATCGTGTAAAAGCCCTGCCAGATATGCAATCTGTCCGCCTGAAAAGCCCGATGCAAATTCCCTGGCTCGTTGTGCCACCTCTATGAGGTGTTCAATCAGGTCGTGCCAGTCGCCGTTTGGCCCTGGAGTATGGGCAAAAAATTTTGCATCAGACATTTTCTTATCCTCGTTGGTATGGTCAGATAAATCTCTTCTCCCCCGGTGGGAACGTTGAGACGAAAGATCCTCGGTTCCCATTCCGCCACCTTCAAACAAGCCAGGTAGATCCAGCTAATATAAAGGCCAAGCCTTCAAAATATTGTTTCCAGCCCAGCACCGCCCCGGCGCTACTATGGTCAGGTCCTTTGATTTTTTGATCGGGGTTGGCAGTGCATCGAATGAGATAGTCCTGAAAAGCCGGATCGCACTTACCAAGGTCGTGAAGCAGACCAGCCAGGTACCCCCATGCAGAGGAATGAAATTTTTCCGCCAATGAACCAGCCACATGGGCTACGGCGTTAAGATGCTGAATTAAAAGATGTCCTTCACCTTTATCATTTTCTGAATGGGCGAACATATCTTCCATTTCATTTAAACCGCCTCCGGGTGACCCAATCACAGGTTGGAAGCCTCTGCCACTGTCGCCCCTACCCGGCGCCGGCGTCTGCAAGGGGCCCCAATCCCGTTCCAGGGCCTCCTCCAAAGCCAGGCCAAGATATTCCCTTGTCTCTCTGGCTTTCAGTCAATCCAAGATTCTTTCTCGGAAAAATTCAATCCCGCCATTAACAAGATTACATATCATGCAGCATAATGGAGTGGAGGGTCAAGGGATTTAAGAATATCCATTTGGAACAGTCATTCATGGACCTTCGGCCCACCCCCAAATTATGAGAAGACCGGTGGGGCGGGCGTCTCGCCCGCCACTCAGTCCGCACAGGCGAGACGCCTGTGCCACCAATTCTTCACAACTCTTCAAGGCAGTCATTCGGGCCTTCGGCCCACCCGTAAATTATGAAAATGTCGAGCCTCCGCCCCCAGCGGCGAGTTAACCTCAAGAACTTTTCGGAGCAAATTTATAGGGCGGCCTGCGGCCGCCAAAATTCGGCGGGCATAGCCCGCCCTATTAATTCGACACAGGCTGGAAGCCTGTACCACTAAAGGCCCTTTTACCGAAAGCTTCATCCCAAGGCGCTCAGGCGAGACGCCTGTGCCACCAATTCTTCACAACTCTTCAAGGCAGTTATCTACCTCTCGCAGGAGGAGAAAAACCCACGTCCGAGGTGATCTGGGCGTCATGGAAATCTATCCTGATGCCCCGGTTCCGGCCGGATCACCTCTTTCTGGCTTTCACCAAGATTGAGCATCTTTGCTCTCTAATTCAGATTATTACTCAATATATCATATGGTTATGTTGATTGACCTCGAATATTGCCAAATAAACCAGAACAATTACCCCTTCATTTTCCCAGAATAATTTGTTATTTTTTTAAATTAAACCTATTCTCGGATGTCAGGATATAAGGATGAACATCTCCCTGCCCAGGCTTTTGCTCCTCTTTCTGCTGCTCTGGCTGCTGCCGGCCTGCGCCGAACTTCCCGACCTGCCGCCCCCCGGGCGGGCCGTGGAGAAGGTGGTTACGGACGAGTCCCTGTTCCAGGCGGCGGAGGCCGATTACCACCGCCAGGCCTACGCCCGGGCCTACCAAAGCTATGCCCAATACCTGGAGCGCTACCCCCAGGGGCCGCACGCCGCCGAGGCTCGCCTGCGGGAAGCGGAGCTGCTGGGGCTTAAGGGTGATTGGCAGGGATCGCTGGGGCTTTATCAGGGCATCCTGGCCCGGCAGCCGGAGCCCGGCGTCGCCCTGAAGGCCCGCTACGGGATTGGCCGGGCCTATTTCAAGCTGGGCCAGTATCGACAGGCATCCCAGACCCTGGACAGCCTCACCGCGGTGGGTGACCTGCCCCGCTCCCTGTGGTTCTCCACCCAGGCCCTGCTGGCGGAGATCGCCCTGAAGCAAGGCAACATTCCCGACGCCTATTCCCGATTGCGCCTGGCGGCCCAGGAGCTCCCTTCGGGTGACCATGAGTGGTTTGAGGATCTGAAGACTCGGGTGGTGGAAGCGGCCAGCCCCGAGGACCTGGAGAGACTGGCCGACCTGTATCGGGACAGCCCCTTGAGCGCCGCCCTGGTCCTGCGCCTGGCCCGCCTCTGCCAGCAGGCCGGCAAATCCGGGGAAACCCAGAAATGGGTTAAACTTTTGCAGGAGCGCTACCCCGACAGTCCGGAAGCCAAGGCTGGCCAAGGCCTGCTGGCCGGAGCCCCTGGCGGTAAAGTTACCCTGGGGTGCCTGTTGCCCCTGAGCGGCAACCTGAGCGACATCGGTTTCCGGGTGCAGCGGGGCATGGAGCTGGCCGCCCGGCAGGCCCCGGTGGCTTTGATCTTTAAAGATACCCCAAACGATCCCGAGACCGTCAGCCAACAGGTGCAGAAATTGGCCCAGGACCCTCAGGTGCTGGCTATCCTGGGACCCCTCAGCGCCTCGATAGCCCAACCCGCGGCAGCCGCGGCCCAGGACGCCGGGGTGCCCCTGGTGGCCCTCTCCCAGAAGGCCGACCTCACCCAGACCGGGGACCTGATCTTCCATGCCTTTCTCACCCCCCGCCAGCAAACTCAAGCCCTGGTGCGCCACTGCACGGAGAAGGGCCTGCGGCGCTTCGCCATCCTTTATCCCGATTCTGCTTACGGCCGCGCCTTCCTGCAGGCCTTCCAGGAGGAACTGGCGGCGGCGGGCCTGGAGTTGGCCGCCCAGGAGGTTTATGCCCCTGGCGCCCAGGAATTCACCCAGGCGTTGAAGAGCCTGAAGGAGGCCCTGCCCTCCCAGGCGCCGGAGAACGCGGCCGACACGGCACTCTTCATCCCGGACGACGCCGCGGCGGTTTCGGCCATCGCCTTGCAACCGGCCAAGTCACCGCTGGCGGGGGTCCAACTCCTGGGCACCAACCTGTTGCACAACTCGGAAATCACCTCGGAGCAGGCGGCCGCCCTGGAGGGGGTGTGGTTTTCCGACGCCTTCTTTGAGGGCGACCCAGATCCCGCCGTCCAGGCATTCGTGGCCGCCTATCGCCAACAATACGGCGAAGCCCCGGATTACCTGGCGGCCCAGGGTTATCTGATGGTCAGGCTCTTCGGAAGGCTGGCCCAGTCAGGCGGCCCCCTGAGCCGTGCCAATCTGGCCCCCAAACTCCAGTCCCTCAAGGCCGCCTCCGACCTGCCCTGGTTCCGGGGCTTCAACCGCCAGGGGGAAGAGGAAGCGGCCATCTACCTGCTCACTTTCCAAGGTGGCCGGGAACAGATGCTGGCGCCCCCGGCCGCCGGCCCCGCGTCGGAGTAATGATTACCAAGGTTCCCGGATTCCAGGTGGGGCATGCCAGTGACTTTAAAAACGTCACCGGTTGCACCGTAATCCTCTGCCCCCCGGGCACGGTGGGCAGCGCCGATGTCCGGGGCTCCGCCGCGGGCACCCGCCAGATGGACACCCTGGTAAAATATCACCTGGTCACCGAGGTCCACGCCGTCCTGATCAGCGGGGGCAGCGCCTTTGGCCTGGACGCGGCCGGCGGGGTCATGGAGTACCTGGAACAGCAGGGCCGGGGCTTCGACGTCACGGTTACCAGGGTGCCCATTGTCCCCACCGCGGTGGTCTTCGACCTGTCAGTAGGCAACCACCAGGTCCGCCCGGACAAGGCCATGGGTTATGCCGCCTGTCAGGCAGCCCGGGGGGAGCCCCAGGGCGACGGCAGCCTTGGGGCCGGCACCGGGGCCACCATCGGCAAGATTCTGGGGATCAACCAGGCCACCAAAGGCGGGCTGGGCACCGCCTTCGTGGAAGGCCCCGATGGCCTGCAAGTAGGCGCCTTGGTGGTGGTCAACGCCCTGGGAGACGTGGTGAGCCCGGAAACCGGGGAAATCCTGGCCGGGGCCCGGAAATCCCCGGAGAGCCGAGAGTTCGCCGACTCCACGCGGCTACTCCGCCAAGGAGTGGTGCGCTACCGGTTCGGAGAGCCCAACACCACCATCGGGGTAGTGGCCACCAATGCCCGCTTCAACCGGGAGGAGGCCAGGAAGATCGCCCAGTTGGGGCACGACGCCCTGGCTCGCTGCATCCGGCCGGTGCATACCATGTTCGATGGCGACATCATCTTTGCCCTGGGCCACCCCCAAGTCGACTCCGACCTGCAAATTATCGGCTTGCTGGCGGATACCGCGCTGCAACAGGCCATCATCCGGGCGGTGAAACGCGCTGACAACTTGGGGGTCCTGCCCTCCTACCGGGACTTGCGGGGGAGGCGGGCCAGGTAGCCAGCCACGGCCAGTGCCGGGGGGTTTTTCGCCAGACCCGCTAACAGGCGCCGGCCGAAGCCACTCCAACTCCTGGTTTTATCTCTGAAAAATATGGCAGATTTATCATTAAAGAAGATCCCGGTAGATCTCATCGTCTTCGACCTGGATGGCACCCTGGCAGACTCGGCGCCGGATCTGACCAACGCCGCCAACTACGCCTTGCGCCGCCTGGGGCTGCCGGAGCATTCCCGGGAGGCCGTCAAAGAGATGGTCGGCGGCGGCGAGCGGATGTTGATGGAGCGCCTCTTGGGCCCGGGGCGCCAGGCCCTGGTGGAAGATTGCCTGAAACTCTACCTGGACTACTACACCCGCCATTGCCGCGACCTGACCCGCCTCTATTGCGGGGTGCCGGAAACTTTGGAGAGACTCTCCGGCAAGAAACTGGCGGTGCTGTCCAACAAGCTCCAGCGGCTAACGGAGCAGATCCTGGCGGCCCTGAGGATCGCCAGCTTTCTCGACGCCAGTCGCGGCGGTGGCGCCGGACTGCCCTTGAAACCGGCGCCGGAATCCCTGCTGGCCCTGATCCGGGACCTGCAGGTGGAAGCCGGGCGGACCCTGATGGTGGGGGATAAACCCTCGGACGTGAACTGCGCCCGGGGCGCCGGGGCTCACAGCGCCGCGGTCACCTACGGTTACGGCGACCGAGAATCGCTGGAAGCGGCCAATCCCGACTTCCTCCTGGATCACTTTGCCCAAGTGCTCGAGATCCTTGAGTGATTAAGGCCTGTCCCCTCCGGCCTTTCTGGACTTGCCTTTCGCCCGGCCGGGTAATTTTGTTTGACAGGCAGGGCCGGGAGCACTATATTTTCAAATTACGGCGGTGTAGCTCAGTCGGTTAGAGCATGCGGCTCATATCCGCAGTGTCCGGGGTTCGAATCCCTGCACCGCCACATAATTCACCAAACTTATCTTGATGGGAGGAAGTTGATGAAAAAGGTTTTGGCACTGGCAAGTGTGGGGGCGTTCCTGCTGAGCCTGACGGGCGCTTCGCTGGCTCAGGAGAAGGGGCCGACCGCGGCGACCCCGCCGGCGGCGGAGAAAGAGAAGCCCGCGACCACCGGGGCGCCTGCCGTGGAAGGGCCGGCGGCTCCCAAGAGTAAAGCGAAGCCCGCGACCACCGGGGCGCCTGCCATGGGAGGTCCGGCGGCTCCCAAGAGTGAAGGCGCCAAAGAGACCGGGGAAGGCAAAGGTAAAGCGGAGTCTGTCATGGAAGGTCCGGCGGCTCGCAAGAATGAGGCCGCCAAGGAGACCCGGAAGGAAAAGCGCAAAAGGGAAAAGTCTCACAAAAAGCCCAAAAAACCGGAAAAGCCGGCCGAGGAACATGAGTTAACTTATTAAAGGACGAAACCGACGGCTCAATAGCCGGGAGTACCTATCTCCAGCTCCGTGCCGGAATTCGCCACGCCCGAGGGACGAATTCCGGCCGCAAATTTAGCGACTCGGGCCAGGGAAGAACCTAAGGATTACCATGAAGAAGATCATCACTTTGGCCACGGCGGGGATATTTCTCCTGAGTCTGCAGGGCGCCAGGGCCCAAAGGGAGGTGGAACCGCCGGCAGTGCCCCCCATGCTGGAGGGCCAGAAGCCCCTGGCCACCCCCGAAGCCAAGGAACCGGAAGCGCCTCAACAGGGGCAGGCAGAGAAGCCCAAACCCAAGAGCAAGGCCCAGACCGCCTCTAAACCCCTGAAAAAGACCACCACGACGAGAACCACCCATAAAAAGACCACCTATACAACCAGGGCCCACAAGGCAGCCAAAACCAAAGGCTTCAGGGCCACCACCAAGACGAAACTCCCGGCGGCCCAACCCGCCGCGCCCGCGGCTTTCCCCGGCCCACCGAATACTGAACCGGGGGCCTGAAATCTCGCGATGAGAGGAAGAAGCCCATGAAATTCAGAGGAACGACGCTCCTGGCAGGCCTGGCCCTGTGCTTCGCCCTGGCCACCTTAAGTTTGGCCGCAGAGAAAGGTTTTATGTGGGATGGCACCCAGTGGAAAGCCCTGGGTTCCGATCTTAAGGTGGCCTACATTAAGGGAGTGGGAAATATGGCCGATTTCGAGGTGGGGGCCGGCGCCGCCGGCCAAGCCGGCTGTGTTTCCAAGGCGTTGGTCGATGAGCTCAAGACCAAGTCCGTGGCCCAGGTGGTGCAGGAGGTGGATAAATACTACAAGGATAACCCCGGAAAAATGAACTCTCCGGTGTTGGAAGCGATCCTTCGGGCCAGCACCAAACTATGTTCGCCGGAATCCACCGCCGCTCCACCGAAGAAATAGGCTAAAGCGCGGTCTCAGCAGCATGGTTGCCAGCTCAGTCCCAGGGCGCCCATAAATGAGCCAGGCAGAATATGCCAATCCAGGCTCACCTTGACCGGCTTGACAATCGGGAGGCGGCACTTAACTTAAAAAACAATGCCGCTGGCGGAGCCGCCAGCAGAGCAGACTATTTTTTCCCAAATCCCAGCAGAGGTGCACGCATGAAATTTCGGGGAATGGTTGGTCTTCTCGCATTGGTGGTGTTTCTGGCCCTGGCCGGCGGCGGCCTCGCCCAGCAGAAGGGGTTTCTCTGGGATGGCAACCAGTGGCCCCAGTTAAGCTATGACACCAAGGTGGGCTATATCAAGGGCGTCGGCAACATGGCCGACTTTGAAGCGGAGTCCGCCAAAGGCAAAGGCAACGGCGCTCCCATTGCCCAGGCCTTGGCCAGCGAACTGAAGACCAAGACCGTGGGGCAAATCATCGAGCAGGTAGACAAATTTTACTCAGAGAATCCCGGCAAGCTGAGCACCTCGGTGCTGGAAGTGATCCTGATCCGCTGCACCAATTTATGCCCCCCGGGACTGATCAAGTAAGTCATCCGGGTTTTAGTGGCTCCGGACCAGCGGCCGGCTTCCCCTGTCAACACTGCGAGAACCCGGAGGTTGGAGATAGCCACCAGCAATGCCAGAATTAGAGGATCTTGGGGATACCGGGTCAACACCACGTCCTCACCACTCCCTGGAATAGGGGTCCCGGGACGCTTTTTCCCCGGACCTCCATTTCTTAGTGGAAACTGTCCCCGTTTCGAGAGGACCAACGCCTTAATTTTTAGGTGCAGGAGAAGATGCTGATGAAAAAAGGGATAGTTCTGATAGTAGTCTTGGCCCTGGCCTTGGGGGGCTGTTCCGGGATGTCTGCCACCCAGCAGCGGGTGCTAAGCGGTGGCGCCATCGGCGCCAGCAGCGGCACGATCATCGGCTGGGCGGCGGGTTCGCCCGCGGCGGGTGCGGCCATCGGCGCCGGTGCCGGGCTGCTGGGCGGCTTTCTCTATGACCAGTATGAGAAATCCCGGGGCCATTAATCCAGCCTGGCTGCTCTAAGGATAAAAAAGTTGGCAAAGATCGGGATAGAGGCTGAAAATCCGCCCCTGGCAGACCACCCCGCTATCCGGCGGCAAAATCGTGGAACCGGCGCCGTCAGGGAAGCCTCGGAAGGAGAGAAGTGATGAAGAGAGCCGTTGGCCTGCTGCTGCTGGCGGTCCTGATGTCCTGGGGCTGCTCCGAAACCAATTCCCAGAGCGATGTAGTGGGCCGGGCCGCCACCTGCGCCATGTGCGGCGCCTCGGTGAGCGGCGATTATTTTTACTATGCCACCGATCGAGCCGCCGGCGCCACCGAACAATAAGGTAATGGCTGCCAGCTCTCGGCTCTCAGCAAAGACTTGCTAATCTAGTCTCATGTCTCAGATTTTCCATTAATTTTAATCTCGGAGGGGGAAAAAATGTAGCCGCAAGATTCAATTTGCGAAAAACCTTAATAAAATGAGTGCAGGCTAAAGCCTGCGGCTACTAGAACATGTAGATATTTTTAAAGGTATTTCTGAAACATGACACCAGCCCAAAGGCGGAGGTCCCTAGAGCCGCCTTTTATTCCCCGTATCAGCCAAGGTGGGTTGGGCGCTGACCACTCGACCTGCCAGGCACAACCGCGGTGGCTGTTCTACACTTTTCCACCCCACTTTTTCAGATAAACCATCAAAATGGCCAGGGCCGCGGGGGTCACCCCGGAGATGCGGGCCGCCTGGCCCAAGGACTGGGGCCGCACCTCCTGCAGCTTTTCCTGCACCTCTGCGGATAACCCCGGCATGCCGCGGTAGTCGAAGTCTGGCGGGATGCGGCGCCCTTCCCCCTGGAGGAATTTTCTAGCCGCCTCCTCCTGGCGCCGGATGTAGCCCTCGTACTTATGTTTAATTTCCAACTGCTCCACCACTTCGGGCGGCACCGGTGGTTCTTCCCCGGCCAGGCGGTAGAGGGTGGGGAGATCCAGTTGGGGGCGCTTCACCAGGCTCAGGAGGGGCGCCGGGGCCTGCAAGGCGGCGCTGCCCCGGCCGGTCAGCTCCGCATTAACCGCTGCCGAAGGATGGAGGCGGCGGCGCGCCAGGCGGGCTTCCTCTTCGGTCAGCAGCCGCTCCTTTTCCTGGAGGCGCTCCAGGGCTTCCCGATCCACCAGACCCAGCTCATGGCCCCAGCGGGTCAGACGCTGATCGGCGTTGTCCTCCCGGAGCAGCAGGCGGTATTCCGCCCGGGAGGTGAACAACCGATATGGCTCCCGGGTGCCCCGGGTCACCAGATCGTCCACCAGCACCGCCATGTAGGCCTGGGAACGGTGCGGCAGAAAGGGCGGTCGCCCCAAGACCTGGCAGGCGGCGTTGATCCCGGCCCACAGTCCCTGGCCGGCAGCCTCTTCATAGCCCGAGGTGCCATTGATCTGCCCGGCCAGAAAGAGTCCCTGGATCAGCTTGGTCTCCAGGGTGGGTTTGAGCTGCAAGGGATCCACATAATCGTATTCGATGGCATAGGCCGGGCGCATCACCTCGGCCTCTTCCAACCCCGGGACGCTCCGGATGAGCTGCAACTGCAGCTCCAGCGGCAGGCAGTTGCCCAGGCCCTTGGCATAGATCTCCGCGGTGTCCCGTCCTTCCGGCTCCAGGGTGACCTGGTGGCTGGGTTTATCCGGGAAGCGCATTACCTTGTCTTCCAGGGACGGGCAGTAGCGGGCGCTCACCCCCCGGATGGAGCCGTTGTATAGGGGCGAGAGGTGGATGTGGTCTCTGACCAGGCGGTGGGTTTCCGGATTGGTTTGGGTGATGAAGCAGGAGAGCTGCTCCCGGGGCCCGGCCGGGCTCCGCCAGGAGAAGGGGCGGACCCGGGGATCGCCCGGGAGCACACTCATTCCGGTAAAATCGATGCTGCCGGCCTGGAGGCGGGGCGGGGTGCCGGTCTTCAGGCGCCCCATCCGGAAGCCCAGATCCTTGAGGTGGACCGCCAGATCGGTGGCGGCGAACTCCCCGGCCCGGCCCGCCGGGATGCGGGCCTCGCCGATGTGGATCAGGCCATTCAGGAAGGTGCCGGTGGTGATCAGCACTGTCCGGGCCCGGTAAGCCAGCCCCAGGGTCTCCACCACTCCCACCACCCGGCCCTCCTCCACCAGCAGCCGCGCCACCATGGCCTCCCGCAGATGGATGCGGGGTTCCCGCTCCAGCCGGGATTTCATGGCCAAGCGGTAGGCCTGCTTATCGCATTGGACCCGGGTGCCCCGCACCGCCGGACCCTTGGAGAGGTTCAGGGTACGAAATTGGATGCCGGTGAGGTCCGCCAGCTCCCCCATCACCCCGCCCAGGGCATCGATCTCCTTCACCAGGTGGCCCTTGGCCAGGCCACCCACCGCCGGGTTGCAAGCCATCTGGGCCATGGTATCCAGCGACAGATTGCAAAGCAGCACCTTGAGTCCCATACGGGCCGCGGCCAGGGCCCCTTCGCAGCCGGCGTGGCCGGCCCCGATGACAATCACATCGTACTCTGTGGAATAAAAGGCCATGGCAGGAAATTTCGGCCTTGAATTGCGGCCGCGAGATGTTTATGCTAAACCTTCAAGTAACTCGCCCTGGGAGGAAGTTATGGTACATCCTGTTTACGGAAAAGATCCGGACAAAGAAGAACACCGCACCTATAAGACTCTCAAGCCGAAAGGGGAGATCGCCGTGGTGCAGCGTCCGGAAGGCGTTCTCAAGATAGTGGTCTACACCGGCAGCGGCGAGAAGCAGATAGAGCATACCGAGATTCTCCTCGACCAGCACAACGCCTTTGAGCTGGCCATGGAAATCCTGCAACAAGCCTACCGCCTGGGCCACGCGGAATGACGGTAGCATTGGCAACTCAAGTTTCGCACCCCTGAATTCAGTACACCGGCGGGACGCTAGGCTACCTGGGACTTGGTAGCTTAGGCCTCTGGCCTATGTAGTCAGTTATTAACGGAAGCATGAAAGGGGTTCCATCTTTCATCCCCTCTCCCCCGATGGTGGAAAGGGCAAGGGTGAGGGGGAATCTAATCTCTTTTCCGCTCCCATTAATACTTGGTGCGAAACTTGAGTGGCAAGTAGCCAGTTTAACGGATTAATAGCTTTTTCTCTCTTTAAAGCTACTGGCTACTGGCTCTACCGATCTAGTTCCACCTCCCGCACCAGGTCGATGAACTCCGGGGACTCGCCGTAGGACTTCATGGCCTTCTGATAATCGATCCAGGATTGCCACAGGGCCAGCCACTCCCGGTTGTGCCAGTAGCAGGGGCTCTCCTGCCCTTTTTCGGTAATCCGCAGAAAATCTTCGTATTCTTCCTGGCAAAAGGCGCATAGGCGGTAAGGCCCAGGGTAGCGTTTATACATTTCGGCGGTGTCGAATTGGACCCCACAACGGGCGCAGCGGGCCAGGCAACGGGCACATTGCACCACCTTGCGCACCGTCTCGGTCTTCTTGGCCTTATCCACCCTGGCCTTTTTCTTCTGCTCCAGCTTCAGCCGGTCTTCGATATCAATGACATTAGACATCTCTGGCCTCATCGGGGCGGGCCGGCAAGGTCTCGTCCTCGCTGGCGCCCTGCTTTTAAAATATCAAGAGAACCGGGGCCGGTCAAGTGCGCCTGGGCCGCCCCAGCGAAGCCGATGATCAGAGGCTCGCCGCGATCTACTTCGCGTCTAGTACCGTGACTGCTTCCCAATCGGGCCCGGGGGGGGACTCGATATACTTCCGGGACTGCTCCAGGTAACGCCGGGCGTCGCCGTCTTCAGGGTGAAGCTCCAATGCCCCGGTGAAGGCGGCCAGGCTCTCCGCCCAGTTCTGCTCCCGGTAAAGGGCCAGCCCCCGATGGTAGGTCTCCAGGAAGCGGGCCAATTCCGGGGGCGCCTCCCCTTCTCCCAGCACCTCAAAGAAGCCGATGGCCTGGGCCTTGCCCTTGACCCGCACCCGATCCACCTCCCGCAGGATGAAGGCGGCTCCCAGGAGCGCCGCGGTGCTCTGGCTGATGAGGATGCTGGTTCCGTAATATTTGTTTAACCCTTCCAGCCGGGAAGCCAGGTTGACGTTGTCGCCGACGGCGGTGTAGTCGAACAGCCGCTCGGAGCCCATATTGCCCACCGCTACCGGACCGGTGTTGATCCCCACCCCGATCTTCAGCGGCGGCTGCTCCTGCGCCTGCCACTTCAGATTGAGAGCTTGCAGGGTATCGACCATCTCCAGGGCGGCCCGGCAGGCCAGGCGGGGATGCTCCGGCTGGACCAGGGGGGCGCCAAACAGGGCCATGATGGCATCCCCCATGTACTTGTCGATGGTTCCCCCCTGGTTGATGATGATATTGCTCATGGGGTTAAAAAAGTCTTGCAGCAGCCGCACCAGGGATTCCGGATCCAGCTTTTCAGACATGGAGGTAAAGCCCCGAATATCAGCGAACAGAATGGTGATCTCCCGGCGCTCCCCCCCCAGGCGCAATTGCTCGGGATTCTTCAGCATCTCATTGACAATGGCGGGAGCTACGTAAGACTCGAAGGCCTTGCGGATCCGCAAGCGTTCCTGCTCTTCCGACAGAAGCCGCTGAATGGAAATGCCCACGTAGCTCAGGACCACCGCCAAAAGGGGGTAGAAGAGCTCCAGATACAGGTCCAGGCGGCTGAACGCGAGATAATTGAAAACCGTGTAAGCTTCGATGATCGCCAGGGTCAGGATAAAGGCCTGGAGCGCCGACAGCCGGGGCAGCACCATCCCCAGCAACACTACCAGCCCTGGAATGAGGAGTAGTATCAGGGGCTGGCCAAAGGGGGGATAGCGAATAAAATTGCCCTTGAGCAGATTATCCATCACCGTCGCCTGAATCTCCACCCCGGGGAAGATGCCGGAGAAGGGGGTGACCCGGAGGTCGTAGATACCCACCGCGGTGGCCCCGACGATGACGATTTTGTCCTTGAAGACCCGTCCGGGCACATTGCCGTCCAGCAGGGAGGCGGCGGAGTAAGTGGGGATCGTCCCAGGATCTCCAAAATAATTGATCAGGACCCGGCCATGACGGTCCACCGGGATCTGTTTCCCTCCCAGGCGAATCTCGTCCACCCCTAACCGGGAGAGGGTGATGGCCAGGGGCGGGCGCCCCAGGTAGTGGTCCACGGTGACCAGGGCCTCCGGGGCAAAAAAATCGGAGCCATAGAGGATGGCCAGGGGGAGCCTACGAGCCGTGCCGTCTGCATCCGGGTCCATATTGAAATAACCGTCCCCGGCTGCGGCCTCGACCATCACCGGCAAGTTGAGCTCCACTCCGGCGGCGCCCCTGAGGGGCACCTGGGACTTTTGGTTATCCAGGGTGCGCACCAGGTTATAGGTGGAAGCCTGAACAAAGTCGGAGCCCATCAGCCTCTCCGGCGACACCCCCCCGGCGGTCCACCCCATTCCCCGGAAAAAGAAACCCAGGATGGTGGGCGGACCCGCCTTGATGACCTCCGCCAGGTGGCGGTCCACATCGGCCCGGCTGGCTTCCCGATCACACCAGGCCAGGATTTCCGGTGAAGCCAATCCTTTGTGGACGATATCCCGGCGCAGGTTGGTCACCATCTTTAGGGACTCGGTTTCCTGTTTTTCGGCAAAGATGATATCCAGGGCGATGACCCTGGGGCCTGCCTCTTTCAAGACCTGGAGCAGGCGGGCCAGGTCCTCCCGGGACCAGGGCCAGCGACCCACCTTTTTTACACTGTCGTCGTCGATGGCCAGGATGACCACCTCCGGAGAGGGCGGCCGGCTTCCCCGGAAGCGAAATTTCAGGTCATAGAGCTTGAGCTCCATGAATTCGGTAAAGTCGGGTCGCCAGAGCATTAAGAGCCAAACCAACAGGGTGATCCCGCCCAGCCAGCGAACCAGGGGAGATTTAAGAAAATTGGCCAGGGGCCCGATCATGTCTCAAAAGTCTCCTGTCTTCCAGGGCTGGAGGTCCTTGGGGATGCAGCTTTAAAGGCGATTATCCTGGAGAAATAATAACTGGTTCAAGGTGGCGGCGATAGTTATTTTTTCCGGAGAAGCTGTAAGGGTCTTGGGTCCCCCCTGAGGCCCCCTGCCCCGCCTACACGCAGCAGCGCTGCATCAAAATTGCACCCTCAGACAATTTTTCCTGGGTTAGGCCACAAGAATTGCCTGAAATAAGCGCACCACTCCCGGGCTATGCTGGCCTGGGATGCATAGGCTGGAAATCAAAGAGGTAATCTGTTTGCCGATGGAGCGGTATGCCCAAGTTCTAAAAAAAATTGACATATCAGGAAATTTTGAGCTATCCTGTCTTCCAGGAGAAGGGTTGCCTTATAAAAGAGGAGTCTTTTGAATTCAAAAATCGTGGAAAGGGTCCCCAACTATCTATTTTGGACTGATAAAACAAAAGATGGGTATAATTTCAGATTAAAGCAGGTACCCCGAAGGAGGGAAAGACCATGATCCGGCGATGCTACATCAGGTTTTACTTAATAAGCATCATGATGTTCATGATATCCCTGCCAATCTGGGCCAGGGCGGGAGAAGTCGGCAATTTCACCCAGGTTGAACAGCGCGTGGATTACCAGAAAGGGCAAAGAGGCCCGGTCATCCCAGCGAAGGTGAAGCAGGCGGTGGAGGTGAATGACGTCATTCAAACCTATGACGTTTCCCGGGCCCAGGTGCTGTTCCGGGACAAAACGACCATAACCATTGCCCCCAAGAGTAAGGTGGCCGTGGAAAGCTACATGTTTGACCCAGCAAAATTTGAACGGAGTGGGAACTTCGACCTTATCCAGGGTGTGATGAAAGTCGTGGTTCCTGCTGCAGAAATGATGCAGAAGACGAGCTTTGACGTAAAGACCTCCACCGCCACCTTGGGCATTCGGGGAACCGAGTTTGTGGTTATTTCGGGAACGAATTTTTCGGTGGTGTATTCAATCAAAGGCAGGGTCGCTCTTAAATCGAACCCGAAGGAGCCCGGGAAGTACTCGGTTGGCCAGGCCGCACCGGGGGGAGTCTTGGAGAAAGGCGAAGTTTACCTGGATCCGGGCATGATGTCCGTGATCCTGGCAAATCAGCTTCCCTCCAGCCCGCAGCCCGTCACTCCAGCTGTCCTGGCCGCGGCCGAGGGATTGGTGACCACCGGGATTAATGATACTCCTGGGAGCTGTGTTCTGAGCACTCTCCCGGGAGTGGATCTGGTAAGTATAACTAACGATCTTATGTCCCGAGGTGCAAACCCGGATGCGCTTAAGGAATCCCTGTCCCTGGTTTGTTATGCTTTGCCCGGTACCATTACTTCCGGCACGACGGGGCCGCCAGTTGCACCCGCCGGGGTAGGACCAACCTTTCCCGGGGGGGGCGGTGGAGGCGGGGCGGGGGTAGCCAGTCCTTCATCCTAACCCAAAACCAAGGTAGAAGAATTCTGGGGGGGGAGCCACCGCTTATGGGCCAATTTTGTAAATAATTAAGGAAATTCTCCCCTAAGAATCAGGAAATCCCCGATTTACTAAGCTGGGGAAATCCACCAAGATAAGGGCAGCCTATGAAAGGGTAAGCTACCGAACTCACAAGACATCCTCAATCAGAGACCGCTATGGCCATAAATGAAAAATTCATTGAAGAAATCAACTCCCCTTCCTGGGCCGCGTCCGGCCAAAGCGTCTTATCCAACTCTTATACCTCCGCCCCCCCGCCCCTAAATCCGGGAACGGGACCCGGCACGCCCGAATTCCTGAGATTCGAGGACCTGGTTCCCATGGGAAATCCTCAGGAAGTCCTGGAGGAGGTTAAAAAGATTGTCCACTTGATGTATCCGGCCTTCAATTTCAATCCTGTAGAGAATGTCTTTAAAGACGTGGTTAAACTTTTTCTCGGGGAATACCCGGGATACCGCGCCTGCAACACCTCGTACCATGACTTGAAGCATACCACCGACTGTTTGCTGGCCATGGCCAGACTCATACACGCGGCTTTTGTCCAGGGGACGGTGATGGAGGAAAGGGATGCGGCTCTGGGGTTGATCGCCGCGCTGCTGCACGATACCGGCTATATTCAAACCGCGGAGGATGATGACGGAACCGGCGCCAAGTACACCATGGTCCATGTGGAGCGTAGCATAGAGTTTATGAAAATATATTTCGCGCAGCATGGATATTCTTCGGAAGATTTTCTCTTCTGCAGAAATTGTCTGAAATGTACCGGCCTGGACGTAAAAATCGGGGAATTGGAATTTATCTCCCGTAACCATGAAACTTTGGGGCAGATGCTGGGAACCGCGGACCTGCTGGGACAAATGGCGGATCTGACCTACCTGGAAAGACTTCCCTGTCTTTACCATGAATTTAAGGAAGGCGGCGTTCCGGGTTTTGCCGATGAAGTAGATTTGCTGCAAAAGACCCCAGCTTTCTGGGAGTTTACCCAGAAGCGGCTTGCAGGCGAATTGGGAGGGGTGGACCGCCTCATGCGGAACCATTTCCGAGTCCGTTGGGGCATCGACCAGGATATGAACCGGGAGACCGTGGAAAGAAATATCGCCTATTTACAGTTTATTTTGGTAAATCACGGCGCCGACTATCAAAGATATTTGAGACGTGACGGCTTGATAAAAATCTTTCAGGAAATGAGAAGGTAGTGACCTGCCCCCAGTAGCAGGCGGGACGCCTAGGTTACCTGACTTGGTAGCGTAATCCTCTGGCCTGTGTAGTCAGTTATTAAAGCATGAAAGGGGGCGCGCCCGCAGGTGCGCCCCACGGTCTCCTGGGCCCCGGCCTGGCGAGCCGGGACGCCCTGCTCACCCCCTGGGCTTGGCCCAGATTTCCAGGACGGAGAGCTGCAAGAAGCGTTTGGAGGCGGCGCTGCGAAGAATGGCCACCGTGTCCCAACCCCGGGCGGTGCCGCCGACGGCCACCACTTCCTCTTCCTCCGGGACCAGGCCGGCATCCACCGCCTCCATGACGATCTCGCAGCAGACCTTGAGTCCCTGCCCCAGACGCCGCAGGGTATTGGCGATCAGCAGGGTGGGGGCGCTCCCCTTGAACTGATCGGCAATGGCGGTTTCCAGGGAATGGGTGAGGACGGTGGCCTTCAGGACCTTGCCTTCCAGGCGGGTGATCTCCTGATAGTGTTCCGGCAGAAATTCGTCAATATTGGGCCCTTTGAGGCCCACGGAATGGCCCACCACCACCAGGTTGGCGCCTTTGCCCGCCAGGCGCCGGGCCGCCTCGGCGCCGCTCACCCCAGTGGTGGAGGCCACCACCAGGTGGCGGTAGCCCTCGGCCACCGCCTTCTCCAAAAGTTCCTGACAGGCCGGGGTGTTTTCGGGCCCACCTTTCTCGAAGTACCAGGTTTCCCTACGGATCATGGCATACCTCCTCTGCTCTTGATGGATTTTAGATTATAGGGGGTATCCGGTTGACTCCATTATCCCCTAGATGTTGTGTTTAATGGGATTGGGGCATCTACCCCGGAGATCATCGCTTTTAACAGGATGGACTTGAACGGACTGTTGATTCGGGAGTAATCTTCAATGTCCATTAACCTGTATACTACATGTTGGGGCAGTGGGAGTCAACCGGATACCCCCATTAGATTAAACAACCATCTGAAACATGACCTCAGACCCGACGCAGCACTCGGGGTGGCGCCAAAAAAGACTTTTTAGATAGCTGGTGGCAGCAGCCAGCCTCCCTTAGCTGTGAGGGCGACCCAATCACAGGCTGGAAGCCTGTGCCACTTTAAGGAATTGGTGGGCAGTACCCACCCTGCAGATCTATGCCACTGTCGCCCCTAACGAAAGCTGAAAGCTAACCTCACCCCAAATCATCGGGGAGAAAGACCACTTCCCGCTCCAGGGCCACGCCCTGGGTGCGCCAAACCCGTTCCTGGATCTCGGCGATGAGGGCCTTCACCTGGGCCGCGGTGGCCTGGCCCTGGTTGAGGATGAAGTTGGCGTGCTTCCGGGAGACCTGTGCCCCTCCCCGCCGCAGCCCCTTGCAGCCGGCCGCCTCAATGAGCAAACCGGCGGCGGGCCCGGCTACGGGATTTTTGAAGACGCTGCCGCAGTTGCGGTAATTGGTGGGTTGCCGGGCCCGGCGGGCCGTCTGCAATTCCCGCAGGCGCCGCCGCACCGCCTCCGGGGGGGCCGGGGTGCTCAGGAGAAACTCCGCCTCCACCACCAGCCAGTGGGGGAAATAAAGGAGCATTGAGGAACGATAGCCCAGCCCCAGTTCCCCGGCCTGAAATTCCAGGAGCTGGAGCTTTGGGGTGGCCACCCAGACCCGGCTCAGCACCGCGGCCAGGTCCCGGCCGTCCGCCCCGGCGTTGAGGCGCACCGCGGCGCCCACGCTGCCGGGGATGCCCGCCAGGAATTCGAAGCCCGATAAACCCAGGGCCGCGGCGGTCCGGGCCAGGCGGGGCAGCGACACGCCGGCCCCGGCCCTGAGGGTGTCGCCCCGGCGCGAAAGAACCTGGAGGCTCCGGGCCAGGTGCAGGGTGAGACCGGGGAGGCCGGCGTCAGCGATCAGCAGATTGGAGCCCCGCCCCAGGAAAAACAAGGGCCAGCCCCGGTCCTGGGCCAGGGTCATGAGGCGAAAGACCTCCTCCAGCCCCGCCGCGGCAGCCAGATACTTCGCCGGCCCGCCGATCTTCCAGGTGGTCAGCGGCGCCAGGGGACGGTTTTCCAGGATGGCCCCCCTTAGATTCTTTGGGACAATCATGATTGGGATCATTTATCTTAAACAAATGGAAAATGCCCGCACACCTTTGCGGCCATTATCCCAAATTTTCAGAGTCGAAAATGGTTCAGGCACTGATCTTCTTGCGCTCCGTGGACTGCTTTTTGGTGACATTTTGCTTGGCTTTCTTCTCCGGTTTTTTCTCAGGCACGATTTCCAGCAGCATAGGCACCATCAACGCTGGAAAACCCATGCGGGTGCTCATACTCCGAACGAACTCGCGCCAATAAGGCCAGGCATTGGAGACGGGGTTAAAAAACATAAAATATCGCGAATTCACCACAACCTCTACAGTCTCATCAAAATGCTCTTTAAGATCGAGATCCTTAAGATTAAATTTAAGTTCATAAGATGTGCAGAAGGTAGCCTCAATTTTCATAATGAGTTGATTCGGTGGGTCATCATTAAAGGCGACAACTTGAAAAATACAAAGGATAGATAAAAGATTATCATTTTTATCCAATTGATAAGGGAGAAGTTCCGCTTCGCATTTATGCTTCAAAGAAAGAGCCTCTGGAAACATGCCAGATAGTATTCGTGGTTTTCGACTGATTTTTGCATTAACCAAATTGATTTCTTTCAGGGAAGTTAATTGAGCCACTCGGGCGGCCTCCAAATAATTATCCCCATCTCGATCCAAATGCTTGAGCAAAGTGTTAATATTAATTTTCATCGATGTACCCCCAAAGCTGAAATGGCAATATAATTATGCAGCATGTGAGAATGGTAATTTCCCCCAATTCTGCACTGGTTTCTTAGGGTTTATTTGTCGAGTTTGAAATTCAATGACATTTTTATCTTGTCTTTGCCTCGCTTCCTTATAAGGCGAAAGGGTAAGTTTATATCCCAAGGCGTGCAGGATATCAGCCACCGTACGCAAAGTAAGATTTCGGCCGCCATTCAGCAATTGGGAGACAAATCCCTTGGTTTTGCCCAACCGTTCGGCCAGTTCTTTCCGGGAAACTTTCTCTTTCTCAAGGAGTTCACAAAGGGTTTCCGTGACCTCCATGATCAAGTCTCCCTGAGCCATCAATTTGGCAAACTCCGGGTCTTCCAAGTACTGGTCCATCAAGGTCTTTTCAGGTTCTCTTTTCGTATTCATGGCGAATCCTTTTCATCCGATCAATTTCCTCCGGCCTAATCCAAGCCTCTTTTTTGATAAAACCGTGTGTAATGATTAACTGACCTGTCGCATGGAAATAACAGGGCATCCTGATTTGGAAGTTCTTAAATTCAAAGAAGTCTTCACCTTCGATTTTCTTGAACTGCTCCCGGTTGGTCACTCTGCCTTCATCTGCCAGGCGCTTTATGACTCGCAAAATTTTTTCCCTATCGTCTTTGGAGAGGCCATTCAGAAATTTCTTTGCCGGACACCTGCCGTTGGTGGTCACGGCAAGCTCAATGGTGTAAAATTTGCCTTGGTATAAGATCTCCCTTTTCGGCATGAAATGCAAGTTTATATAAATATAAACTATTGTCAAGAAAAAATCAAGCTGCATATGGAAAAATGTCTCTGCTTCCCCCTGCAAGCAATGCCCGCCCGCCTTGACAATTCCCGGGAAACCGGGTAGCTTTAGCCCAAGGAATTAGGGGGATAGCATGGCTCAGAGGCGGTTTTCCTGGGTGGCGGCGGCGGTCCTGATCCTGGCGGCGGTCCAGGTGGGATGGGCGGCGCCGGGCCGGGCCGAGGCCGCGCCAGTGGCCTACGTGGGGCTGAAATCCGCTCTGGTGCGCCATGGGCTGGACCAGGGCTACGTCTTCCGCACCTTCGATGACCCCCGCTCCCAATTCCTGCCCGTCGTAGTCCGGAAAATCGCCTTCCTTCGCAAAGAATCCCCCGAGATCTATGCGAAATTCCTGACCCCGGCGGTGGCCGCCCAGGGCCGGGCCTATCTCGCCGCCCACCAGGCCACCCTGAACCGGGCCGCAGCCCAATTTGGGGTGGCTCCGGAGGTCATCGTGGCCATCCTCACGGTGGAGAGCGACCTGGGGAACAACACCGGTAACTACCCGGTCTTCAACGTCTTCGCCTCCCTGGCGGTGATGGATTCCCCGGAAATCATCCGGGACCTGGACCTGGACTCGGCAGGCCGCGACCGCCTGGGGAAGAAGGCTGCCTGGGCTCAGCGGGAACTCCGGGTCTTCCTGGAATACTGCGCCAGCCACCGCCTGGACCCCTTCTCCTATAGCGGCTCCTGGGCCGGGGCTATGGGCTTCTGCCAGTTCCTGCCCTCCAGCCTGACGAGCTGCGGCATCTCCGCCAGCGGCAAGAGGCCGGTGGACTTGTTCATCCACGACGACGCCATTTTAAGCATCGCCTGCTATCTGCACAAGAGCGGCTTCCAACGACAAAACCGGGCATCCTGGCGCCAGGCCGTTTACGGCTATAACCATTCCGACGCTTACGTGGACACGGTGATCACCCTGGCCGAGTGGTACTGAGGGCAGACGGCGAGATCGATGATTTGGGGAGGGGGTCAAGGACCCACGGCCATTACCCCATGCCCCAATCCCCTCCCCCACTCCCATAAGTTTTTTTACAGCTCACTGCTTCGAAAAGTTCCTCATGCGGCTTCCAGGGTTACTTGGTAGCCGAGGTCTGCTCCGAAAAGTTGTGAAGAATTTGGTGGCACAGGCGTCCCTCGAAACAAACCTGTGCGGACTGAGCGGCGGG
>JBEKDQ010000003.1:0-26992 GCA_050014275.1 Desulfobaccales bacterium
GGGCCTCGAGCAATTCTTCTCTGTCCATGCGACCCATGCTCGCATAGGAGAGAATTATTGTCAATACTTAACGCAGTAGTAGTAGGGGCGGGTTTAAAACCCGCCCCTACTTATCCCGAGCATCATACCACCGCGGCCCGGAGCGATATGTTGTTCGCCATGCAGTGGCCCAGGGATAAGCGCCATTTGATCCCGGAAATCATCGCCATCCATTTGGAAAGCGAGTGCGTGGAAATGGGCGCCAATTGGAAGGGAAGGAAGACCAGGCCTTTCGGCCTGTAAAGTTGCCAGTTGCCAGTAAAGGCAAAAGCAGAAAAAGAATATCTGGGAACTGATAACTGGGAATTGGGGACTGGTAACTAACAGAAAACAGGAGAAAAACCCATGCAAAAAATAATGTTCGCCCAATTCGTCAAGGTTAATGAAGCCACCGGGGAGTTCACCGGGATCGCCGCGGAGGAGATCCCCGACCAGGCCGGTGAGATCTTCGACTACGAGGCCTCCAAACCCCTGATCAAGGCCTGGTCCGACGACTCCTTCGAACACAGCGGCGGCAAATCCCGGGGCAACCTCCGGGCCATGCACGACCCCAAACGGGCCACGGGCCTGCTCACCGATATCGTCTTCAACGACGCGGCCAAGCGCGTCGAGGTGAGCGGCCAGGTGGTGGATACGGAGGAGCTGGCGAAGCTGGCCAAAGGCGTCTATACCGGCCTCTCCTTCGGGGGCTCCTACGCCTGGCGGAAGCAGGACGGCATTCACGTGCGCTACGCCGCCAAACCGGTGGAGCTGTCCCTGGCCGATAAGCCCTGCGTCCCCACGGCCCACTTCACCCTGGTGAAGGCCGACGGCTCCCAGGAGGAAAGGGCTTTCACCACAGAGACGCAGAGCCCGCAGAGTGAAGCAGAGGAGGTTGCCGCCCGCGCCGACACCGACGCCAAGGAAGGCGAGGATAAATACGGGGACGTGAAGTTCGCCGATGAGAAGAACAAGAAATACCCCATCGACACCGAGAAGCACATCCGGGCGGCCTGGAACTACATCAACAAGGCCAAAAACGCCGCCAAGTATTCCGCCGGGGATCTGAAGTCCATCAAGGGCAAGATCATTGCCGCCTGGAAGGAGAAGATTGACAAGGACGGGCCGCCCAGCGCCGAGAAAGTCGCCGGTGATGTAGGGCGGGAAAGCGCAGCGCATCCCGCCGGAACCGAGACCCTGCAAAAGGACTTATACACCGTGAGCTATTTTGCAGAACTCATTAGCCAGCTCTCGGGGATGTCCATGTCTATTGATTGGGAAGCAATTATTGAGATGGACGACTCGCCTCTCCCCGCGCAATTCAAGGAGTGGCTGACCCAGGGGGTTGATATCCTCAAGGCGATGGCCGCCGAAGAGGTGGACGAGCTCCTTGCCGACTTGAGCAAGACCGAAAGGCGGGATGCGCTTCGCTTTCCCGCCCTACACAAGGCCGGCGCCCGCCATTCCGCCGCCGACCAGGAGCGGGTCCAGGCCATCCATGACCACGCTGCCGCCCTGGGCGCCGACTGCTCCTCCGAGAAGGTGGCGCAGGCGTCCCTGCCTGCGGACCTTACCAAAACCCTCCAGGCCAAAGAAGAGGAACTGGCCAAGGTGGCCGCCGACCTGGCCAAGGTCTCCGACGAGAAGGAGACCATCTCCGCCGAGCTGGAAAAGCTCAAGGCCGAGCCCGCCCCGGCCAAGGGCGCCCTTAAGGCGGTCCCCAAGGAGGCGGACGGCCTTACCAAGACCACCGAGGCCGAGCCGCCCCGGACCGCCCTGGAGGAGATCACCGCGGCCAGGCAGAAACCCTTTTTGATTCGATGAGTTCCCAGTTCCCAGTTGCCAGTTGCCAGTAAAAGCAAAGGCAGACAAAAAAAGTTCCCAGTTGCCAGTTGCCTGTTACCAGTTACCAGTAAAGGCAAAGGCAGGGAAAGGATATCTGGGAACTGGGAACTGACAACTAACCGAAAACAGACCCCATAGGAGGCTAAAATGAACCCCACCGCTGAAACCCTCGAACTTCTGAAAAGCGCCAAGGTCCTGGACGCTGCCGAACTGGCCAAGGCGGGCATCATGATCGCCCAGGGCCTGGTGGCCTATGACCTGGAGCCCGCGGCCAAAAAAATCTATCCCCTGATCACCCCGCTCCGGAACACCATCACCCGGATCGGCGGCGGCATCGGCACCGCGGTCCACTGGAACTCGGTCACCGGCATCAATGTGGCCCGCCTCTCCCCGGGCGTCTCCGAAGGCCACCGCGGCGGCGCCGTGTCCTTGAACACCATGAGCAATGTGGCGGCCTACAAGGTCCTGGGCCACGAATCCTTCGTGACCTTCGAGGCCGAAGAGGCCTCCCTGCCGGGCACCGACAACCGGGCCCTGGCCATCCTCACCACCTTGCAATCCCTGATGCAATCCGAGGAAATGGTCCTCCTGGGCGGCAACGGCGACCTGGCCCTGGGGCAAACCCCCACCCCGACCCTGGCGGACGTGCCCACCGGGGGCGTCCTGGCGCCCGCCACCGCTTATAAAGTGGTCTGCGTGGCCCTCACCCTGGAAGGCTTCCTGGCTGCCTCGGTGGTCAATGGCATTAACTTGAGCATCACCCGCACCAACGCCGACGGCAGCACCGACACCTACGGCGGCGGAGCGGCCCAGGCGAGCGCCCCGGCGACTGTGACCACCGCCAGCGACGGCAACCCGACCCACGGCCTCAAGGCCAGCGTGGCGCCGGTCACCGGCGCGGTGGCCTATGCCTGGTTCTGGGGGCCGGCCGCGGGCAGCCAGACCCTGGGCGCCATCACCACCATCAACAGCATCCTCATCCTGACCGCCGCGGGCGCCGGCACCCAGACCGCCACCAGCCTCCCCGCCGCGGACAACAGCGTCAACGGCCTCTTATATGACGGCCTTATCACCCAGATCAGCACCCCGGGCTCCGGGTCCTATATCGCCTTTCAGGCCACCGGTACGCCGGGCACCGGAACCCCGCTGACCGCCGATGGGGCCGGCGGCGTCGTCGAGATCAACCAGGCCCTGGAGGCCTTCTGGAACAACTACCGCCTGAGCCCGGACATCATGTACGTCAACGCCCAGGAACTGCAGAACATCACCTCCAAGGTGATCGCTGGCGCTGGCGCCCCCCTGTTCCGCTTCAATGTGGACGCCCAAACCGGGACGGTGGCGGACGTCACCCTGACCGCAGGCGCGGTGATGGGCTTTTACCTTAACAAGTTTACGATGGGCGGCGGCCAGCTGGTCAAGGTGATGCTGCACCCCAACCTGCCGCCGGGCACCATCCTCTTCCGGTGCGAGCGGATTCCCTACCCTCTCACCGACGTCACCAACATCATTCAGGTGAAGACCCGGAGGGAATACTACCAGATCGAATGGCCGCTCCGGGCCCGGCAGTGGGAGAACGGCGTCTATTACTCCGGCGTGCTTCAGAACTACTTCCCGCCGGCCTTCGGGATGATTTGCAATATTGCCAACGGGTAAAAGCAGGTTTTCCGTTTTCCGTTTTCCGTGAAAGGCAAAAGTCAAAGTCAAAGGCCCAGGCGGAAAACGATAAACGGTAAACGGCAAACGGAGGTTCTCATGGTTCGACTAAAGGCCGACTCCAACGTGGGCGGTGTGAGCTACGGCGGCCAGGAATATCCCCTGGTCAAGGGCTGTGTGGTGGTGCCGGAGGAGGCCGCTAAGGAGCTGCTGGGCTTCGGCTGGGGATTTACCCTGGCCTGCAAACAGCCGGAAAGCCAGGAGGCGTCAGAGGCCCCCGAAGGAAAAAGCTGCGCCGGAAGGCAAAAGTAAAAAGTTCCCAGTTCCCAGTTCCCAGTTGCCAGTAAAAACAAAGGTAGAAAAACTAAAAACTGGGAACTGGGGGAACTAATTAGGGTGGAGGTGGCATAGATGGTTTTATCCCCGGAAGTGAAAAAGGTCGTCCATGCCGATAAATACCGCATGAAGACCCAGGACTGTGACAATTCACTTCTCGAATCTGTGAAAAAGTGCACCGAAATCATCGAGGCGGCGCTCCAGGAATACGGCTGTAGTTTTCAGGTGGTAATGGTCCCCCAAGTGACGGTGGTCCCTAAACCAAAACCATAAAGACGGTTTTCCGTTTTCCGTTTTCCGTGAAAGGCAAAGTCAAAGGCCCAGGCGGAAAACGGTAAACGGTAAACGGTAAACGAGGTTCTAAATGGATCTGACCACCTTGGCCAACGCCAAGCAATGGCTTGGGATTTCCAGTGATACCGACGACGACTTGCTGATGCGCCTGATCACCGCGGTCAGCGCCTTCATCGAGACCTACCTGAGCCGCCACCTGGGCAGCCAGGATTACGTGGAGAGCAGGGATGGCACTGGCGCCCATGTTATGAACTTTAGGGAGTACCCGGCGACCGCGGTGGCCTGGGTCGCGGTGAACGGCGTTTCCATCCTCCCGGCGCCGAACACCGTGACCCCAGGCTATCGCTTCACCCGGACCCAGATCATCTTGCAGGGCCATCGCTTCGCCCAGGGCTACGGCAACGTCACCCTGAATTACACCGCGGGCTATGGGCCGCCCAGCGGCGGCTGGTTCGAAGATCCCTGGCTTACCGCCCCACAGGCGGATGGGAGCATACCCTGGGTCCCCTTCGACCTGGAACAGGCGTGCATCGAACTGGTCTCCTGGCGCTATATGGAGCGCCAGCACATCGGCCAGAGCGGCAAGTCCCTGGAAGGGGCCAATGTCACCTATAGCGTCCAGGACCTGCCCCCGGACGTAAAAACGGTGCTGGACCGCTACCGCCGCGTGGTGCCGGTTTAAAGGCAGGGATCTGGGGTCAGGGGCCAGGGATTTAAAACCGTAGGGCGGGAAAGCGCAGCGCATCCCGCCTTTGGAGGGTAGACCTGATGAACGATAAATGCTTAGAGTGCACCAAGGCGGGTCATACGCCAGTCCGTTTGACTCGGCTACCGTTAGCCGAAGGAATTGCAATCTTTGTTCTATCATCCAGGGCAGGCGTTTCTCCTGAAATCCATGTGGCCGTATCGGAGTTTTTGGAGAAAATCGGGAAGGAGTTATCTGAAACTCTGTTAAACGAGGAGTGTGCCAAAAGGGCGTTGGAGCCGATGCAGATGGTGCATTGACTAAAGGCAGGGAAACTGAGAACTGGGAACTGGGAACTGGGAACTTATGATTAAAGCCTGGATTGTAGGAACCGAAGGAGTGATCGGCCGCCTGGATCGGATTCCAGGGACGGTGGCCGGGGCGCTGCGCCAGGCGGTGGAGACCCAGGCCATCAAATTGACCGCCTACGTCAAGGAGCAGAAGCTCAGCGGGCAGGCGTTGAAGACGCAAACCGGCACCCTCCAGCGCAGCATCAATTATCAACTCCAGGATGAAGGCGACCGGATCGCAGCCACGGTGGGCACCAACCTGGTCTATGCCGGCATCCACGAATATGGGGGCACCACCCGGGACCACGTCATCGAGGCCCGCAAGGCCAAGACCCTATCCTTCCAGATGGGCGGCCAGGACGTGTTCTTCAAACGGGTCAACCATCCGGGCTCCCACATGCCCGAGCGCTCCTTCCTGCGCTCTGCCCTGGAGGAGAACGCCGGCAGCATCAGGGCGGCCATCGAGCAGGCCGTGAAAGAGAGCTTATGATTCACCGCCGAGACGCCAGTAGCACAGGTTTAAAACCTGTGCCACAGATAAAAAACATAAATAATTTCTTCTCTGCGCTCTCTGTGCCTCTGCGGTGAATAACAGGTGACCAATGAACCGAGAAACCATCTACAGCGCCCTATTTGCCCTTTTGTCCACCATCCCGGGGATCGTCACCTTCAGCCGACGGGTCTTACACTGGACCGACGTGCCGCCGGTGCAGCAGCCGGCCCTGATCCAGGAGCAGTTTGAAGAGAGCACCCGCTACGTAGGCCGGAGCTTCCCGGCAAAATGGACCCTGAGCCTCAACCTGGCCCTCTACGTCAACGTGGGCAACGACCAGCAGGCCGCCCCCTCACAAACCCTCAACCCCCTTCTGGACGCGGTGCTGGCCGCGCTGCTGCCGCCCCCGGGCCAGGAGGAGCAGACCTTAGGCGGCCTCGTTTCCCATTGCCGGCTCAGCGGCAAGGTACTCATCGCCGAGGGAGGGTCGCTGGGCCCCCAGGCCGCGGCCCTGATTCCCATAGAGATTGTAGTCTAGCTGGTGGTGGCACAGATTTAAACCTGTGCTGTAGGGGCAGGTTTAAAACCCGCCCCTACGCATCTAGAACTGAGAACCGAAAACCGAGGTTAATATGACCGCTGAACCGAAAGAGCAATCCAAGGAACAACCGGCCCCTCAGCCTGGGCCTGCGCCTCAACCGGAGCCCTGTGGCATAGGCATCTCGCCTGTAGCCCCCCTAGCGCCCTCATCCACGGCTCAACCTGCGCCCCCGCCGGCGCCTCCAGCCGCTGCCGCATTGCTGGTGGAGCGCTGGTGGCAAGATTGGTTCCCCAATTCCCCGGTGAGCCGGGACTCGGCTGCCTGGAACCATGCCTACCAGGCCTAGGAAGATTTGAAGAAAAGGCTGATGTAGGGTGGTGGCAGAGGTTTTAAAGCTATGCTACTGAGCGCCTATTAACCGAAAATCGAAAAACGGAGGTTATATGCCTAAACAATTCTTCTTCGGGGCCGGGACCCTTTATGGCCTGACGACTGCCACCCCGACTCCCACCCCCGTCAAATTCGGCACCTTGCAGGATGTCTCGGTGGAGTTCTCCGCGGACGTCAAGGAACTTTACGGCGCCAACCAGTTCCCCGCCCACATTGGCCGGGGCAAGAACAAGATCACCTGCAAGGCCAAGCTGGGCCAGATCCAGGGTGCCATGCTGAACAACCTCTATTTCGGGCTGCCCCTGAGCACAGGCGAGCTTTTGAGCGCCCAGAAAGAGGCGCACAATATCCCAGCCTCCACGCCCTTCACGGTCACCGTGGCCAACACCACCGCCTTCGCCCAGGACCTGGGGGTGGTCTATGCCGCCACCGGCGCCCCCCTGACCCAGGTCCCCAGCGCCCCCACGATGGGCCAATACAGCGTGGGCGCCGGCGGGGTCTATACCTTCGCCGCGGCCGACGAAGGCGCGGCCATCCTCATCGACTACCTCTATAACTCGCCCACCACCGGGGGAACCATCGCCATCAGCAATCAGCCTATGGGCCTGACGCCCACCTTCAAGGCGGTCCTGACCGGCGTCACCGGCGGCTATACCATGACCCTGGTCCTCAACCAGTGCATCAGCTCGAAGCTCACGCTGCCCACCAAGAACGAGGATCACCTGATCGTGGAATTCGACTTTTCCGCGATGGCGGACCAAAACGACAACATCGGCACCCTAACGATGACGGAATAGTTACAGTTCCCAGTTACCAGTTCCCAGTTTTTTTCCTTTGTTTTTACTGGCAACTGGTAACTGGCAATTAAAAGGAAACTAATGATGGAACTGCAACTTGACGGTCTCCCCCTTCGCCTGGGCGGAAAAGATTACATCCTTCCTCCCCTCAATCTGGCGGCCCTGGAGAAATACTGGCCGATGATCGAGTCCTGGGCCGAGCCGCCGGCGAAATTGACGCAGCGCTTCTCCGAGGGAGCAGAGGTGATCCACGCGGCGCTGGTGCGCAATTATCCGGAGCTCACCCTAACCGAGGTCAAGGAGGGCCTAGACCTACCCTCGTTTCCGGGCGCCCTGGCGCAGCTATTGGAGGTTTCGGGCCTTGCGAGGCGCGACCCGGGGGAACCGCAGGCGGGGAGCGTCCCGAGTGGGGATACCTCTATTCCCGGATAATCAGCCTCACCGGCTGGACCTGGGAATACATAGCGCAGCAGATGACGCTGCCCCGCTTCTACGAGATGCAGCGCTACTGGGAGGAGCACCCGCCGGTGGGTGACCTGGTGGCCGCCTACCTGGGATACAAGTACCAGGGATCAGGGATCAGGGATCAGGGGTTAGAAAAAACCACTAACCCCTCGCCCCTAACCCCTGGTTTTTACGGCTCCCTCGAGGAGCTGATGGCCGCCTTCTCCACTGCGGGCGGCAAGGTTCAGTAGCACAGATTAAAACCCTTGCCATCAAAACTGAAAACCGAAAACCGGAGGTCATCATGCTGATGTTTATCATCGAGTTCCTGGTGCTGGGGGTGCTGGCCAACCTGGTCGCCCACGCCCTCATCGCGACCCTGGCGTAGCCTTTTAGATGGTGCCCTCAGTAGCACAGGTTTAAAACCTGTGTGACACCAACCTACATTTGATTTTGACTTTGCCTTAGCTGATAGCTGATAGCTTCTATGCCTAACGACTCCCAAATCGAAGTTCTCATAAGCGCCCAAGCCGACGCATTGAAAGACGGCCTGGACCAGGCCAAGGCCGCGGTGAGCGACGCCACCGCCGATATGAAGGCCTCCCTGGAGCAGGTATCGGCGGCTAGCGCCGTCAGCGCCTCTTCCATCATAGAGTCCATGAAGCGGGGCGGCGGCGGCGCCGGCGGCCGCATGGAGGAATGGCGCCAGGAATTGGAGGAGGTCAAGGAAGAAGGCAACCTCCTGGAGCAATCCAAGGCCCAGGAGCGCGCCTTCTGGCAGGAGAAGTTGGCGCTCTGCCAGCAGGGCTCCGCGGATTACCGCCAGGTGAAGCACCGGCTCTATGAACTGGACGTAGCCGACGCCAAACAGGCGGTGCAGCTGCAAATCGCCCAGATCAAGCAGCAGATGGCCAGCGAAAAGGAATCCTGGACCCAGCGCCTGGCCGATCAGGACCGGATCACCGCCATCAACGCCCAGTCCTATGGCAAGGACAGCATGAATTATCAAAACGCGGTCCTTGAGAAAAAGAAGATGCAGGAGGACGCGGACAAGGCGGACCGGGAGCTAGCCGAGCAGCGCCTGCAAAACTCCCTCAAGCTGGCCCAGATGGATATCGAGGCGCAAAAGGAAAAATATAAATCGGAAAAGGACTTGGGGCTGATCTCCGCCAGCGAGGAGCTCGCCCAGCTTAAAACCCTGAAAACCCAGGAACTCGCCCTGGAGAAGCAAAACTTCGAGCAACGCCAGCAGATCTGGGCCCAGTACCCCAAGAAGATGGCCGAGATCCTGCAAGAGGTCCAGGTCGCCGAGCGGAAGAATGCCCTGGAGATCCAGAAGTCCGAGGCCCAGGCGGCCCAGGACGTCCAAAATAAGTGGAAGGCCGCCCTGGCTCCGCTAGATTCAGCCATGACCACCGCCATCAACGGCATGATTCAGGGCACCCAGTCCATGCAAAAGATGCTGGACCACATCCTCTCGGGCATCCTCACCTCGTACGTCAACCTGGCCGCCAAGAGTCTCCAAACGTGGCTCGTCGCCGAGGCCCAAAAGCTCCTGGCCACCCAGACCACCTCCGCCCAGGTGGTCGCCGTGCAAACCGCGGCCATCCCGGAAGCCGACGCGGCCCAGGCCCTGGCCGACATTCAGGCGATCCAGGGCTCCGCGGCCCAGGGCGCTGCGGCCGCCTATGCGGCGACGGCCGGCGTCCCGGTGGTGGGGCCGGAAATGGGGGCGGAGGCCGCGGCCCAAACCTATGCGGCAATCATGGCCTTCGCGGGGATGGTCCCCGCCGCGGCGGGCGGCTGGGATGTGCCCGCCGACTCCCTGGCCTATCTCCACAAACAGGAGATGGTCCTCCCGGCCTCCCTGGCCGGAGGCGTCCGGGACCTGGTGGCCGGTGGCGGCAAGGGCGGCGGCGCCGGCGATACCCACGTCCACTTCAACGTCAGCGCAATGGATGGCCCCTCCGTCAAAAGTTTCTTCAAGAACAACCGCAACCACGTGACCGAGGCGGTCAAAGCCGCCATGCGCGACGGCCGGAGATTGAAATGAGAATTCACCGCAGAGGCGCAGAGAGCGCAGAGAAGAAATTTTTTTTTTATCTCCGCGTCCTCCGCGTCTCTGCGGTGGAAAAAAGGACTTTCTATGAGTAACGCGGTTTTCCCAGCTCTCCGGGGCGCAACCTATCCGGTGATCAAAAAGCCGACCTTCTCCACCCTTACCCAGGAGTCGGTGAGCGGCATAAAAAAGCGCATCGCCAACTGGATTTATCCCCGCTGGCAGATCGAGATCCCAATTGAATTCCTGCTGGATGGAGGGCCGACTCCGGAATCTGGAGACCTGAAGACCTTGGTGGGCTTCTTTCTGGCTCGCCAGGGGAGCTTCGACTCCTTTTTATTCGACGATCCGGATGATGATTTTATTCAAGGCCAGGAGCTGGGAATCGGAGACGGGACGACCACCGTCTTTCAACTTCTGCGAGCCTACGGCGGTTTTGTCGAGCCCATATACAACATCAAGAACCCTCCGGTCCCGGTCGTCTATCTCAACGGCGGGCCCCAGAACCCGTCAACTTACGCCATATCCTATATCGACTCGGGGCTCCTCACCTTCACCCCGGCCCCGGCCGCGGGCGCGGTGATCACCGCGGACTTCGGCTACTACCGGCGCTGCATTTTTCAAGAAGACCTGAGCGAGTTCGACAAGTTTATGTCTCAGCTCTGGGAGCATAAGGGAATCAAGATTGAAACCGTGAAATGACGGTTTTCGGTTTAGTGGGGCAGGCGTCCCTGCCTGCCATAACTGGCGGCCACAGAGGGCCGCTCCACCAAACCGAAAACCGAAAAACTGGCTTTTCTTCCGGGAGGGGGTGGCATCGTGGTCATCGTGATTTCTCTATTGTGCTTTGCGGCCGGTGGCCTTACTGGCCTTGTCCTGGCCGCCGTGCTGGGGGCCCGAGTCGCGGCCGATTACCGCGAGCGTCTGCGTCGCCAGATTAAGGAGGAGGCCCTGGAGCGCGATTACGGAACTTGGGACTCGCCTGTACGGGCGGGTTTTAAACCCGCCCCTACACCGAAAACCGAACCGAAAACCGAAAACCGGCCTCTATGAAAACCGTCACCCCAGCCCTGGTCGATCTCCTCCGCAGCCGTGATCCAGTGCTGGCCTTCGACCTCTATCAATTCACGATGCCCGGCGATACGGTGCTCTATTACGGCAGCGCCGACGTGCCCATCGTCTATAACGGCAACACCTACGGCGGCTCTGTGCGCTGGGACCGCTCTCAGATCGATCTGAAGGCCGGCCTGGAGGCGGACAGCCTCACGGTCAACGCCTACGCCACCCCGGATGACCTGGTGAACGGGGTTCCCTTCCATCAATTCCTGCGCCAGGGCGGCTTCGACAACGCCTATCTGCTGCTGCAACGGGCCTACTATCCGGCCCCTTTGGGCGGCTGGTTCGTTGACGGCTGGCTTACCCCTCCCGGGTGGTTGATCGCCGGCCAGGCGATTGGGCCGCCCACCGGCGTCGTCTGGCTCTTCTCCGGCCTGGTCACCGAGATCATCACCGGCGGCCTGAAGGCCCAGATCAAGATAGATTCGCACCTCTACACCCTGGACCGGAAGCTTCCCCGCAACCTCTACCAGCACCTCTGCAACCACGTCCTCTATGGCCAAGGCTGCGGGCTGAATGGGGCCTTGTATGCGGTCCAGGGGCAGGCGCAGGCCGGGAGCACCATCTTTCAGATAGTCACCAACCTGACGGGCCTGGCGGCCGGCTATTTTAGCCTGGGGAAGCTCCAAATGACCTCCGGGGCCCTCCAGGGGACCTGGATCGGCATCCAGTCCCAGGTGGGCGGCACAGGTTCTCAACCTGCGACCCTCATCCTGACGCCGCCCCTCCTGGCGGCGCCGGCCCCGGGCGACACCTTCACTGCGTGGCCCGGCTGTAACCGGGCGCTCAGCACCTGCATAAACAAGTTTAATAACGCAGGCAACTTCCGGGGCTTCCCCTGGATTCCGGTCCCGGAGACGGCGGAATGAGTGAGCAGCGAGCAGTAAGCAGTAAGCAGTAAAGGCAAAACCAATGGCAAAGATAAAAGGGAACCATTTTGATTTTACTGCTCACTGCTCACTGCTCACTGCTCACTTACTAATGGAGCTTAAATGACCATCCTCGAATCAGCCCAGCGCCAGGCCGTGCTCGCCGAGGCCGAGTCCTGGATCGGCACGCCCTTCCATCACCAGGGCCGCGTCAAGGGGAGCCAGGGCGGCGTGGATTGCGCCATGCTGCTCCTGGAGGTTTTCCTGGCCGCGGGGGTCATTGATTTAAAAGTTGTCAGTTCCCAGTTGCCAGTTGCCAGTAAAGGCAACGGCAAGAAACTGGGAACTGGGAACTGGAAACTGGAAACTCTGAACTACTCCCAGCAATGGCACCTCCACCGGGCAGAGGAGAAATATCTGGAGATGATCCGGGCTCTCGGCGGACGGGAGATCTCCAATCCCCTGCACGGCGATATCGCGGTCTGGAAGATCGGCCGGGCCTTTTCCCATGCTGCCATCGTGCTCCTCTGGCCCTGCATCATCCACGCCGCGGCCGCACCGGTCAGCGCCTGTATCCTGGACAATGCGCTCTTGTCGGCCCTGAATTTGGGCCGATACCCGGTGAAGTTCTTCACCGCATGGCCAGAAGAAGTTCAAGGTTCAAAGTTCAAAGTTAGAAAACCGCCTTTGATCTTGCTTTGACTTCAACCAGGTTGCCTTCGACTTTAACTTTGAACTTTGAACTAATCACCGAGAACCGGAAACCATAATTATGTCGGGACTGATGGGCGACTCCGCCGCGGGCACCAGCGGCCGCTCCCTTGCCAAAACCAGCACCCTCCAGGCCTCCTACCGGGTCACCACCTCGGTGGAGGGCCTGGCCATCCCCATCCTCTATGGCCGCAACCGCCTCCAACCCAACATCTTCTTCACCTGGGGCTGGACGCCGGTGGCCCAGGCGGCCCCTTCCCAGAGCATGGGCAAAGGCGGGGGCGCGCCCTCCGGGGGCACCCAATATGTCTATGTCATCTGGACCCTTTTCGGCCTCTGCGAAGGGCCGGTCAGCGCCATCGGCCGCTATTGGGTCGACAAGGGCAGAGCGTACCAGTTCAACGCCTCCTACCTTGCCAGCGGGGCCCGGCCCCAACCCCCGGTCCCCGAGCTCCTGAGCGGGGCCCCGGCCCAGACCCTGGGCTATTACGGCACCGCCTTTATGCATGCCTACATTGATCTGGGCAGCGGCAACTCCATGCCCAACTTCTCCTGGGAGTGCTACGGGCCGCTCCCCTATACCATTCCCCATACGGTGGCCGGCGAATCCTATGCCCTGCCAGCCGCAGTGACCATTACCGGGTATGATATCGTTGCCCCTCCTGGCGGCTATGTCCTTAGTGAAACAAATGATGGAGGGCTTCCTCCCTTTATCACCATCACCTATATCCCTTCGGCGGCTTTCCAATACGTCCCCAACTGTCTGGGGACCTGCACCGAGGAGTATACCCTTCCCGACGACAACCCCCTAACCGTGGTCAACTACGACCTGTGGGAGGGCCCCGTCAGCGTCACCCTGGCCGGCGTCCCCCTCACCCTGATCCCGTATTCGCAGCCCAACCCCATTTATCCCCCGGCCGTCGGCCAGGGGGAATACACCTGCTTCAACGGCACCTACTGGTTTAGTCCCCTCGACCAGAGCGCCTCGCCGGGGGACCTGGTCATCACCTATAACTACGCCATGCCCGTCGGCGCCACCATCTCCCCCAGCGGCAACGTCTGGGTGTCCGATGGCGGCGTCACCTATGCCAACGGAACTCCCCTCACCAAGGCTACCGGCACCCCCAGCGCCCCCGGCACCGCCGGTCAATATTGGGTCGTCAATGGGGTTTACACCTTTTCGCTCCTGGACTATGGCAAGACCGTCCTGATTAATTACACCTACAACACCTTGTTGGACTCCAACCCGGCCGATTTCCTCCCTGACCTGCTCACCAACTCCGATTACGGCGCCGGCTTCGACCCCGCCAAGATCGGCGATCTGAGCCAGTTTTCCGCCTACTGCCTGGCCAATGATTTCCTCTTATCTCCCGTTTTCGACGAGCAGCAGGAGGCCCGGGAGCAGATCGCCGATATCCTCAAACTCCTCAACACCCAGGTCGTCTGGTGCGAAGACCAGCTCAAATTCATTCCTATGGGGGACCAGGTCGTCACCAGCGCCAGGACCGGCGTCACCTTCACCCCGGACCTCACCCCGGTCCTCGACCTCACTGAAGACGATTTCCTAAGCGACGACAACAACGACCCCATCCAGATCACCCGCAACCCCCAGGCCGACTCCTATAACCAGGTACAGTTGGAATACCTGGACCGCTACGCCGACTACAATACCACCATCGTCACCGCCAACAATCAGGCGGCCCAGGACGTTTATGGCCTGCGGCCGGCCGACATCGTTATGGCCCATGCCATCGTCGATCCGGACGTGGCCCTCCTGGTGGCCGCCAATATTCTGCAATATTGCCTCTATGCCCGGAACACTTACCAGTTCAAGCTGGGGGTCATCGCCAATATCTTAGAGCCCGGCGACTGGATCACCCTCACCAGCCCCCGCCTCGGCCTGAATCAAATGCCCGTGCGTGTCACCGAGATCTCCGAGGATGACCAGATGACCTCCACGGTCACGGCGCTGGAATGGCCCATCGGCACGGCCCAGGCCCCCACCTTCCCCAGCCAGGCCCGGAACCCCCTGGTCATTAATTACAACGCCGCCCCGGGGGACTGCAACCCGCCAGTCATCCTGGAGCCGCCCCTGGGCCTGAGCCCCATTCTTTCGGTCTGGATGGCGGTGAGCGGGGGCCCCAACTGGGGCGGCTGCCAGGTCTGGGTATCGCTTGACAACACTACCTATCAGCAGGCGGGCGTCGTCGCCTCCCCGGCCCGGACCGGCTCGCTTATTAACCCGCTCCTCGCCTCGCCGGATCCCGATACCACCGATGTCCTGGCGGTGGACCTGACTGAGTCCCAGGGCGTGCTGCGCTCCGCCTCCCTGGTGGAGGCGAACGCCCTGGTGACCCTGTGCTACCTGGCCGGGGCTGGGGGCAACCCCCCGGAATACGTCGTCTATGAGAATGCCCAGCTCGTCAGCACCTATAAATACAACCTCAGTTATTTGCGCCGGGGCTGCTATGGGTATGGCGCCGCCGGCGGGACGGCCCACGCGGCCGGCGAGCGCTTCGCCCGCCTGGACGGCGCCGTCTTTAAGCTCCCCTTCAACATCAACCAGATCGGCCAGACCCTCTATCTCAAATTCCTCTCTTACAATCAGGTGGGCGCCGCGGGACAATCTTTGGTCGAGGTGGAACCTTACATCTACACGATCGCCGGGAGCGCCCTCACCTCGCCGCTTCCGAATATCACCGGTCTGATATCGATGTACCAAAGTAACCAGCTCTATCTCGAATGGAACGCCATCGCCCCCTCCCAGGACCCCCGCTACACCGGAATCAATTACGAGATCCGCATGGGCGCCAGTTGGGCCACCGCCCAGGTCCTGGGCTGGGTGAGCGATCCCGAGTTCCCGGTAAGCCAAACCGGGACCTATTGGGTAGCGGCCCATTATTCCGTTAATGGCGTTACCCTGGCTTATTCCGCCGACCCCTCCGATATCCTGGTGGAAGGCATTCCTCTCCCTTTGAATACTTTGGTAAGCGAGGACGAATTTGCCGAAGGCTGGCCCGGCACGCTTACGGACCTCCAGATGAGCGGCGCCGACTTGGCGCTGGGTGTCGGGCAGACCTCCGGCTATTACACCATCCCCGCCGGCGAGATTCCGAATCTGGGCGGGGCCCAATCGGCCATCCTCAGCGGCGCCCTCAGCTTCACCAACGTGGCGCCCGGCGCCTCTTTCGACGCCGCCCCCGACGTGGATGCCGTCCCGGACGTGGATCAATATGGCGCGGCCCCGGGCGGAGATTTTGATTCGGTGCCCGACGTGGACGCCCTCCCCGACTTCGATGTGGCCGGGGGCACGCTGGCCCAAACTGCCCATATCCAGGTGCAGTTCTCCCAGGACGGCGCCACCTGGGGAGCCTGGCAGGATTTTATCCCCGGGACCTACGTTTTTTGGAAGGTGAATTTCCGGCTGGCCCTGACCCAGGGAGTCCAGGGCGGCGTCACCGTGAGCCCCCTGGTCACGGCCTTCACCTGGGGGGTGTCCATGCCGGACCGGATAATCCAGGTCGCCAGCGTCTCTTGCCCCGCCACGGGGCTGGCCATTACTTTCACTCCGGCCTTCCAGACCGCCCCGGCCATCGCGGTGACCGTGCTCAACGCCGAGGCCGGGGATGTGGTGACCTTCCCCACGGCCATCGGGCCGGCCGGGGGCACCATCATGATCATCAACGCCGGCGCCGGCGTGGTGCGGAATATCAGCTATATTGCGAAGGGATATTAATGTTCTCTAATCGGAGTATATCGGCGGCTAATATTTAACCGCAGATTAACGCCGATGAACACAGATAAAAAAGGAGGGAAAGCCATGAAAAAACTATCGATCTTCTTGCTTATTCTCTGCGCCCTCTGCGCCTCTGCGGTGAATTTTGCACTTGCCTCCCAAAACGCCCTGGTGGTTCCCGACGGCACCGGCGCCCAGGTGCGCGCCGGGTTCAACAATGCCATCGACTCCCTGAACACCGTCGAATCCGGACCTTCAGCGCCCACCACCACCGAGGCTTATATGCTGTGGTGCGACACCACCAACGGCCTTTTGAAGCAGCGAGATTCGACCAACAGCACCTGGATCGTACTGGGCACGCTGGGCGCCGCCCAAATGGGCCACGAGCCCGCCATTACCCCTGGCACCACCTCTCAATACTGGCGCGGCGACAAGACCTGGCAGACATTCCCTGCAATCGGCACGGGGGCCAATGACCTGGTTCAGCTTAACAACAGCGGCCAGCTTCCCGCGGTAAGTGGCGCGAACCTGACGAATTTGCCCTCTACCTCGATGCCCATCGCCCAATTAAGCGATACCAAGGCCAGCGGCATTGCCGGGGGCACCTTTACCTCCGGGTCTTGGCAGAACCGCACCATTAACACCATAATGTATGATCCCAGCGGCATAGTAACCCTGATCGGGGATAATGTAAGTTGGTCCCTCCCGGCGGGAACCTACCGCTTCCAGATCAGCGCCCCCGCTTATGCCGTCAATGGCCATCAGATCCAGCTTTATAATGTCACCACTTCCTCTATCTCCTTGCTGGGCACCAGCGAATTTGATGTTTACAGCACAGCCGAGCAAACCAGATCATTCATAGACGGAGTGGTGGCCATCACCGGTACCACCACCTTTGAAGTTCAGCACAGGTGCGTCTCCACCCAAACAACCTATGGATTTGGATACCCTTGCGGCTTCGGCAACAGCGAAATTTATACCATCGTCACTATCACGAAATTGCAATAGGAGTGCAGGGGTTGGGGGCACCACTTCGGCACCGCCAACCCGCCTTACCTGCTGGTTAATTACATCATCTAGCACAGGTTTTAAATCTGTGCTACTGAGCCACCAATTCCTTATGGTTTTGATTTTCCCTTAATATAGCGGTAGCCGCTATCGACCGAAAACTCAAATAGGAGCCGGTTGGTCGATAACCACGGTCGATACTATGCCTGGTAGCCGCAGGCTTGAGCCCTGGTTCTTGCTTCATCAATGTTTGGGTGGGCACTGCCGACCAATTCCTTATTAAGGAGTCCGATATGAATATCTGGCAAAAAATCTGGGCCGATCCCAAGACCACCATCCCCGGGATCATCGCCGCCGGCATGAGCATCCTGGTAGCCTTTGGCATTATCACCCCGGCTGAGTCCAGCCCCCTGCAAACGGCCTTGACCGCCACCCTCGGCGGCATCGTCGCCCTGCTGGGCATCTTCAGCAACTGGCCGCAGGTGTAGGTTGGTGGCACAGGTTTAAAACCTGTGCTACTAGCACACCAATTCCTTATGGCTTTGATTTTATGCCTTTTAATCTCCTCCACCTGAGAGGGGGCGACACCGGGAGGGGGTGGCACTAATGGTCACCGGCGCTGATATACTTGAGAAGGCTAAAACCCGCCTGGGCGATAGCTACAGATTCGGGGCGCTTACTCCGGTAGGCGCTCCGGACCCCCGGGTCTTCGATTGCTCCAAACTCTCTTCCTGGGCCGTCTATCAGGCGGCGCAGATAATTTATGGCGCCGACCGCGACGACGGGAATCCCCTCGAAGTTTACGGAGGCACCATCTATTGGAAGCGGGACGCCCGCAGCGTCGGAAACATCATCTTCCTGGAAGAAGCTGCCGCCTTGCCCGGGGCCGCGGTCCTGAGGCTGGCCACCGCATCCCGGTGCGGCCATATCGTCCTCTCAGACGGCCTGGGAGGGACCGTGGAGGCCCATCCGACCGCGGCCGGGGTCATCGCTTCCACCCTTCACGGCCGCCGCTGGGATCTGGGTATTCTGGTCCCCGGCATTGAATACCAGAGGCAGCAGGAGCCAATCCCGATTACGCCCCCAACCGGACCCATTTATCGCCTCACCTATCCCCGGATACGCGGCCCGATGGTGAGGCGCCTCCAGGAGGCCCTTTTAAAGTGGCACAGGCCTCCGACCTGTGGGTCTTTGGAGGCGGATGGAGTTTATGGACCCGAGACGGAGCTTGCCGTGGCCGCGTTTCAACGTTCCCAGGATTCACTGGTGCCCGATGGTGAGGCCGGCCCGGCCACGCTTAAGGCCCTCGGCATCATTTGAGGTAGGGTGGGCACTGCCCACCAGTCAGTTAATGTGATGTAGGGGCGTCGTGGGGGCGGGTTTTAAACCCGCCCCTACCAGCCGTCCCAGGGCGGAGAAACCCCGCCCCTACAGGAGACCGCCATGAAGAAGACCATCCTGCTTCTGCTCGCTGCCGGCTGCTTCCTGCTGGCCTTAGCCGCCTATGGCGGCCAATGGACCGCCAACGGCTATTTTTATAAACCGGGGCTGGGGGCCTCAGGGCAGACGGAATCTAACCTGTTCAACCAGGGCCTCGACCAGGCCGATGCCCAGCTGGCTTCCCAGGCCTCCCAGGCTAAGATCTCGGCCACCCTGCCCCTCACCTATAATTCCACCACCGGCGTGTTGGCCATCCCCCAGGCCAGCGCCCTCGTCAACGGCTACCTGGCCTCCGGCGACTGGAGCGCCTTCAATGCCAAGCAGCCGGCCATCTCCCTGGGGACCACCTCCCAATACTGGCGGGGCGACAAGACCTGGCAGACGCTCAACCCCGCGGCTGTGGGCGCAGCCCCGGCAACCTCCGGTACGGCTATTTTGAAAGGAAACAATAGCGGAGGATTCGCCAACGCAGCCGCTGGCGCTGACTATCAATCTCCTCTGACCTTCTCCCGGAGCATTACCAATTCCAGCGGAACCGTGACTTTGTCCGGGGATTCCTCTTCGCCCGGTAACTCCATGTTGTATGGGACCAATGGGGCTGGGGTTAAGGGCTGGTACTCCCAACCCGGCGGGGGGAGCGGGATGACCTATCCCGGCGCCGGGGTCCCTCTTTGCACCGGATCGGCCTGGGGAACCTCCTACGCGGTGGGGACTTCCGCTAATGATCTGGTTCGGCTCAACGCCAGCGGCCAGCTTCCCGCGGTCAGCGGGGCAAATTTAACCAACCTGACCGCGGCAATGGTGGGCGCCGCCCCGGCAACCTCCGGCACCTCTATTCTCAAGGGCAATGGAAGTGGTGGCACAACCGCGGCAGTTTCTAATACCGATTATGCTGCGGTTAGGGATAACGGAGATCCCACCTATGTTTGGAATGGCAACTATCTCCTTTCCCGCATCTCGGATATCTGGTCATCCATTACCGGCAACTTAATCGTTTGGGGAAGTAATGTTTATGGCACCAATTTAGCTACCGTTGTTTCCACTATAGGCAGTTCAACCCCGGCCAATCTTATCGTTCCTCCAGGAACCTTTGCGATTTCCGCCAATGTAATCATTACCCCAAATATCCGCCTCCTTCCGCAAAACGGCGCCAATATCAGCGTGCCCACCGGCGACACTCTGACCATTAACGGCCCTTTTGAGGCTGGCCCCTATCAGGTTTTTTCCTGCGCCGGGACCGGCAAAGTAATATTCGGGAATAATGTAGCGGAGGGTTATGCCGAATGGTGGGGCGCTAAAGGCGACGGTTCTACGGACGACACCGCCGCTTGGACTGCTGCCCTCGCTTCCGGCGCTGGCCGGGTCAGGGCAATCCCCGGCCGGAACTATTTTCTCAACGCTGCGCTTCCAGTGCTATCCAATACTGAGTTCGTCGCCACCGGGGCGACCTTCACCAAAGGAACCAACGACACCCAGATTCTCACCCTCACCGGCAGCACCACGGCCACCAGCACCACGCTGACTTCCAACGGCGCCCTCTGGGCCAGTTCCATCTCCGTCACCAGCGCCACCGGGTTTAACCCCGGCGATTATGTCCTGATCTATGACAATACCTATGCGTGGGGAAGTGGGCCTTTGGTCGCCCGCAACCAGGAAATTAACCGGGTTCTCTCCACCTCCACCGGAACCATCAACCTGGGCAACGCCCTGATAGGCAGCTATGCCACCGCCAGCACTGCCACGGTGGTAAAACTGGCCCCCATTCACGATACCCGAATCCAGGGCGGCACTTACATCAACCCTGCCGGTAACAGCGGCGGCAATATCGGACTTACTCTTTGTTTTAATGTTCAGGTAAACGATGTTACCTGCATTGGACCAAATGATTATTATGGATTAAATGTCAGCCAATGCGCCTATGTGGATATTAACCGGATCACTATAAAAGATGGGCAGATCTTGGCTACAGTTGGATATGGAGTAGCTTTTGATGATTGCCACAACTGTTCTCTGAAAAATAGTTATACGGAGAACATTAGGGAAAACAGTTGCACTAATTTTTCTCGGTATATTCTATTTGAAAACAATACAGATAGAAATGCCTATGACGATTCTTTTAACTCACATGGAACTGGCAACCACCACATCTGGTTTGCAAATAATACCTCTATCAATTCTCGGGGTGGAGGTTTACTACAAGGCTATAGTAGTTGCCCCGGAGCTGATTCAGACATATATTTCATCAATAATAAGATCATCAACTGTGGCGCTTATCCTTATGCTGTTGGCACTAACTCTTCTCAAATTGCTAACCGGGTATTTATCAAGGGAGGTTCAATTTATGGTTGTGGCTACAGCACCAGCGCCCAGCCTATCTATGCCGGCTATGTCAACGATCTGGAGATTTCCGGGGTAAGTATAAACGGGGTTACCAATAATGCGTCTGCTGGAATATTACTGGTTGCTGTCACCAAGGGAAGGGTACTGAATAATCTAATCGAGAACTTTCCTAATGGTTATGGGATTGAATTTCAAACCTCTTGCTCTGATCTTGAGATTCGAGGCAACAAATTCGAGTCGGTATCTTCTTATCAAATCTATGACAATGGATTTACTGGCACAAACATAAGGATTCTGGATAACAATTCTGCGGACAGCACTTATGTTTCGATTGCCGCCGCCGATATTCAAAGCAGAAATTCTTGGAATCCGCTACCCAATATAACAACTGCGCTTACCCCTGGTTCCACCGTGGCTATTACTGCTACTGCCGGTGACGTCTACACACTCACCCCAGGCCAAGCAGAATCCATCACCGTCTCGGCAGGTACGGAGGGGCAAGACTTATACCTTAAAATTCTGACTTCAGGGACTTCCAGCTACACCCTGACATTCGGCACCGGCTTCCACTCTGCCGGAACCTTGGCTACCGGAACCAGTTCAGGTGCGGTTTTTATGATGCACTTTAAAAACATTGGCGGAACCTTTTGTGAGGTCAGCCGCACCGGGGCGATGTAGGTTTTGATTTTACTGATCACTGACCACTGATCACTGATTACTTTGGGGCTTTCCAATGTCGGGCCTAATGGGCGACTCCTCCGCTGGCACCTCCGGCCGCTCCCTTGCCAAAACCAGCACCCTCCAGGCCTCCTACCGGGTCACCACCTCAGTGCAGGGCCTGGCGATCCCCATTCTCTATGGCTGCAAGCGCCTGCAACCCAACATCTTCTTCACCTGGGGCTGGGCGTGGCCCAGCCGTCCCCTCCAAGAGCAGGGGAAAGGCGGCGGCCGGCTACCTGGCCGGCGGCTATCGCAATCCTCGCCCCGCTCCAGTTCCACCGGTCACCGGCGCCGACCCGGGGAATGAAGAAGCGGCCCGAGGCCGCGGCGCCACCGGCGCCGCCCTGGGCGCCACCGGACCCGGAGTCCCTCGAGCTTGCTGCCGGATCTGTCGTCGCATCATGGGGGTCAGGGCATGCTCCGATTGCGGGGGCAGGGTCATGCCCTTGGGCAGGGTCGAAGCCTTGCTCCCAAACGCACCTATTCTCGACGCCCGCTGTCGTCCCGGCGCCGTCAAGATTTCGGGAACCTCTTTGGCGACCCGGGGGATCTCCCTGGTGGCTTTGGGGAGATTCGCCGGCGGCACCACCCCAGGGCGAACCAACTGTCCCTGGACTGCGGCCGGATCTGTCACCCGGGTAACTTGAGATCCCGTGCCCCCAAGCACCGCCGCGGGGATGGCAGCCCGGATAAAGGGCTGCTTGGACGTCACCGCCACGGGGGGGAGTACGTTTCGCAACCGGGTGAGGTTGACGTTTTCGGCAAAGTTGCGGAGGGTGGCGATATTAATATTGGTCACCCGAGCGACGAAGGAGAAGGGCGGTCCGAAGGCGAAGAAGGCCCGGGGGGCAAAGACGGGATAGACAAAATTGCTCTCGAATACGGTCCCGGGAAACAGCACCGGCACGAAATTATAGGGCGCCAGAGCGGCGGAGTTGGCAAAGGAAAAGCTCGGGAAGAAGGGCGAGCCGAATCCCCGCAGAAAAGCAGGGGCCCGGGCGAAGACCCAGAAAGGCGGGCACAGGAGATCCTCCAACGGCATGCCGAAGTAATATCCTTCGCTGGGATAGTATGCCGGCTCCGGGGCAAAATCGGGGGGCGGGATGGGGGCCCAGCCTACGTAATCATCACTGGTGCGCCAGGCCGTGGTGGAAGGATACCAGGTGCTGCCCGGGACCCAGACCCAGCCGTATTCAGTGGTGGGAATCCAGTTGCCAAAGTGGTAAGTGGCCCAGCCCCAGGGTTCGGAGGTTTCAAAGATCCAACCCTGTTCAGTGGGCAACCAGCGGCCATCCACATAGGGCCGCCAGTTGGCGGTCACCCCTTGGGTGGGATACCACACCGGCCCGTAGTGGCCGTAGTTCACCCAGGCACCGTAAGGGGCCAGGGCATCGTAAAACAAGGCCAGATCCTCGGCAGCGGCCCGGGCGGGACCGCCCGGGATGGCGATCCAGGCCAGCAGAAGCAGCAGGGCCAGGCCCACCACCTTGCCAGAATTTTTTTCAGCCAGCCTCATCTGCCAACCTCCCTTGGTGCTTCGGCCCCGAAGTCCTTTCTCCGGGTGCGGTTCCCAATGGGCTGGGACAGGGTAGGCTAAAAGTAACCATGCTCTTGGTGGAAACCAAGGAAAGCAGAAGTATCGTCCTTCTATACAGGCAGTGCCTTCCTGCCCGAATCTCCCTTTTGCCCGGGAGGGGGCAGTTACGAAAGGCCCCCGGTCCCCCCGGCAAATTATGGCGATTATGCACTTCTTGACTCAAAGCATAATCACCTGTCGAAAAAAGGGACGATAATGAGAAAAATTTATGCTATCATAGCGCTATGGCGAAAATATTTACCGCAATTAAAATCTTGTTCTTCATTCTTGCTGCGGGGTTTCTTCCCGTGGTAATTAATAAAACTACAGAAAAATATCAACTTGATTGGATAAAAAACCAACTTCGCCCTATTTGGATGGTGATTTTCGCAATATTTACTCTATACTTTATCCATATGATAGGAATAACGGAGGCGGCAATGGTATTTATTAAAAAATGGAACATAATTCCGTTAGCTCAATATTTAATAATTGGGCTTATTGGAGCTATTATTTTTTGTGGTTACTGGTGGTTTACAGGAAAGATATTTAATGAGTCTTTATCCACAACACAAATGCCCTTAATTAGAAATCTAACTTTACAAGCGAGGGTTCCTTTCAATTTAGGAGATGGCATATTAATTCCTGATTATGAGCCTCGTGGTGATGCAGGGCTTTTCTATTCCGAAATATCTTTTCTTTCCAAGATTGCATTTAACCCAATGGCTAAAGGAAGCACTGAAGAAACCCCCGTGCTCCCTGAAACGGCAAAACCAAAAAATGACAAGGATGTCTCCGAATTCTTGGCGGAGTTATCGCAATATACGATTTTATCTTGTATCGACGACTTACAACGTACTAAACATACAGTATTGGGACCGAGTGCTTCCCGGCCAGCGATTGTTCCTCCTGAATTAACCATTTATCCAAAAGGAACGTTAAGCGAAGCTCTGGATAAAAACCGTTTCTCAAGAATTGGACAGGAACCACAGCGTTTTTATGTGGGGTATGGATTCAAGGCTCCAAAAGACACTATAGTCAAATTCACTAAACATGGGGGGGACAGTTTAGTGTCCTCTACTTACGTGGTTGAACTTACTAATCAATCCCTATACAGTCTCAAAATATCAATATATGTTGGCTTAATAGTGGGTCCAATAGTTGGTAAAAATAACTTAGATGGTTACGTGTCAATCGGGTTTCGAATCCCACCAGAAATTGTCCCGAAGACAAAAATATATAACTTGGTAGTCAACTGCCAATTTGAATTTTATCGTAAGGCAGATACCGACGCATTCCAACAACAAGAATACGAAAAATGGGCGTTGGCTCTTTTTTCTGGGTTACAGACTATGTTGGGTGATTAGATGCCATTTGTTACATAACCCTATCGTCGCTCCAAAAGGGAGTATGTAAATGAAACGACAGGCTGGTGATACTCATAAAACATTTAGCCAAACCCTTGCAGAAAAATGGGGTATCAATGAAGATGATGTACCATTATTCCTTGGGGGGTTGCTTTGGATCATCTTTAATCTGATCCTTTTGGGTATCAACTTGAGCGCGCATTAAATATTTTTCTAAAACATCTGACTGGATAGATTGCGTCATTTCCTTACAACTATTTAATATCATATTAAGTTCGGCAAGGTGAGCACTTGTGTTTTCGCCAGAAGCAAAATGTTCAATAATGTATTTTATGTTTTCTGTTAGGCTATGTAAAAAATTATATCTTGCTTTAGTATCTTCAAAATGTGAGCGACTTGCTATTATTTCAGGTTTTAGATGTTAACATTTCAACAGCAGAATCCATTATTTTACCCTGCCATTCTTTTATAGCTTTGGTTATTTCACTAAGGATTTCTCTATTTATTTTTTCAGCCTTGCGTGCAAAGTAGAAAATTACAGTTGATGATATAAAACTAATCAAACCAACAGTAAGAGATACCATAGAGATTGTATGTTCATCCATGTTTGCTCCTTTACAATCTATGGATTAATGTTTTTAACATAACGCTATTGCCGCTCCGAATATATCAGGATTCTTGCGATTATTATAACGGAACTCAAACTCAGCAACATATAGTTGCAGGTACTTTTTCCTAACCTTATGAAATGTGCCGACAATGCCACGCTTAATCATAGACCAAAAGCTATCTATGGTATTAGTATGAACAGCGCCACAGACATATTCTCCGGTGCTATGATGGACCACGCTATGATTGAAGAAGTGATCAAGATAGCGATAAGCGGAGTTATCATCGGTAGAGATCAGGCTGACCTTATGCGACACAGTTTCATTAACGAAATCGTCAAGGGTGTCGGTATCAACATTATCCACCACGCGGGCCACCACCTTACCGCCGCGGCTCACAGCTCCGATAATGGGAGTCTTGCCGCTTGGCCCACGACCGCCGCCCCGTTTATTGCTATGCTTATTCTTGGCCTTGCCGCCAATAAAAGTTTCGTCAACCTCGACAAAGCCTACGAGCTTGCGAAATTCCTCATTATTGAGTCCAGCTCGGATACGGTGACACATAGACCACGCGGTACTATAAGACCCCGTGCCGATCATCCGATGGATTTGCAGGGCGCTTATTCCCTTCTTGCTACTCAGCATAAGGTAGATTACCCTGAACCAAGTTTGCAAGGGATAATTCGTGTTCTCGAAAATAGTTCCCACCAGGACGGAGAAGCGATAACCAGTAGTGGTACACCGGCATTGCCAATGCCAGGAGCGATTAAGTTTATAGACCTTATCGCTACCGCACCTTGGACACCTAACGCCATTTGGCCAGCGCCGGGAGGCAAGATAGGCTTTGCAGGCGTCATCGTCCTGGAACATGGCCTCAAATTCGTCCATCGTCATCTGTCGGACAGTCTTGGTTTTCATCGGGAATCTCCTTCAAACCTTGATGATTACCAAGATAACACATCCAAAAGCGTATGTCAAGAGGTAGATAATCGCCTTACGAAAAGCCCCCGGCCCCCCCTGCCAAAATTATCCATACTTCCACCTCAGCGAAAATGGCAGGCGACCCAGTATTCCGGGGCGGTTTCCCGGTAGGCCGGGACCTGGTCCCGGCAGCGGGGGAACTCGGCCTCGGGACAGCGGGGGTGAAAGGGGCAGCCTGAGGGGACCTGGACCGGGCTGGGCGGCTCCCCCCTGAGAGCCGGGGGCCGGAAAGGTTGCCGGGGGTCGGGCTGGGGCACCGCGGCCAGCAGGGCCTCGGTATAGGGATGGAGGCGCTCCCGGGCCAAGACCTCCCGGGGGGCCATCTCCACCAGGCGCCCCAGGTACATCACCGCCACCCGGCTGCAGATCTGGGAGATGATGCTCAGGTCATGGGAGATGAAGAGGTAGGTGAGGCCGTGGTGTTCATGCAACCGGACGAGCAAGTTGAGAATCTGGGCCTGAATGGAGACGTCCAGGGACGAGACCGGCTCGTCGGCCACTATCAGCCGGGGGCGCAATGCCAGGGCCCTGGCGATCCCCAGACGCTGGCGCTGGCCGCCGCTGAATTCGTGGGGGTAGCGGCCCAGGTGTTCCGGGGCCAGGCCCACCTCAGCC
>JBEKDQ010000004.1:0-25111 GCA_050014275.1 Desulfobaccales bacterium
ACTCATGCCTGCACCTTCGGTTCACCCCCACGGGCGTGGGGACAGCATGGGTTCTGACTTCAAGTGACATCTTCCTGACGGTTCACCCCCACGGGCGTGGGGACAGCGGCCCTGCTTGGCGTAAACCGTACATCGCTAACGGTTCACCCCCACGGGCGTGGGGACAGCTTCAGGAAGTGAAGGAGATGCCAAGTGGGTAACGGTTCACCCCCACGGGCGTGGGGACAGCGATAGCGGGTGCCTGCGCGATGGCGGCCCTGACGGTTCACCCCCACGGGCGTGGGGACAGCGTCTGTGAGCAGCTTGAGATGGAGCAGAAGGACGGTTCACCCCCACGGGCGTGGGGACAGCATTATCCACGGTTGCACTCGGTTTGCCCATAACGGTTCACCCCCACGGGCGTGGGGACAGCATCTACGGTTACTGCCAATGGGGTAACGGTTACGGTTCACCCCCACGGGCGTGGGGACAGCCCTTCTTAAAGCCGCGCTTTACGGCACCCGAATCAGAAAAAGGCCCTCGAAGTCTTCCACCTGCCGGGTCGGATCTCCGTGCATGCGGATGGCAAACCCCTGTTCCCGGTTGGAGGTGTGGATCATGGTGCAGCCACCGCCCCGGGCCTCCTTGCAAACCTTCTCCCACAGCAGGTCCCGCACCATCCCCGAGAGGCTGCCCACGAATACCCCAGATTTGGGTTCCAACAGCCACCGGGTTAGTTCCCCCCGGAGTCCCACGGGCACCCGCTCAAGAATCAGCACCACCATCGTCTTCTTCCTCCGGTTCCAGCTCTCCGAAATTTTGGCCGCCGGCCAGGCTGCCGGCTTCCGGGTCCCAGAGGTTACCAGGCAGGGCTGCATCGCCGTCAAAATCGGCCCCGGCGGTGGATATGGTCTTATTTTTCAGGTCCAGAGCGAACTCCAAATCCAGAACGATCTGCTTCAGGAGGCTCTGTCCATTAAAGGTATCCCGGCAACCTTGGCGTACCCGGGTCTCCAGTTTTTCCGAGCCCCGGGCCGTCTCCCCGAAAGCGATGGGAATGGAAACCTTGGTCTTGTAGAGGTCGGCGACATCGTAGACAAAGGAGAGCATTTTGCCGGTGTGGATGAACCCCAGGGCCGGAGACAAACCCACAGCCTGGATACCGGCTTGGCAGATGCCATAGAGACAGCTATTGGCCGCCGAAAGGGCTCTATTCACCGGGTCGGCCGCGCCCCAGGCGTCTCGCCGGTAAGCTCGCCCCTGCCAGGGAACGCCGCTTTCTCGGGAAGCCCGGGCATAAGCCTCCCGTACCCGGACCCCCTCATTGCCCCTGATTTGCTGCAGGGTAAGATTATCCGGCAGGGGCTCTGGGAAGCGCATGCGGTACATTCGCAAGACTACCCGGAGCCTTAGAGCGGGGTCAGCCCACAGGCGGGCCTGGTGCAGCAGGTTGTCGGCATTGCGGGTCAGGCCCTGGCCGTGTGAGTAAAAACGCACGCCGCCTTCCCCCACCCAGTATACCAGGCAGCCATTGTCGGCCAGGGCGGCCACTGCGGCGTGAGTGATGGAGGTGCCCGGTCCCAGGAGAAGCAGGGCCAGGCTGGCACAGGGCACCGGCACCTTGCCCCGGGCGTCCCAGACGGCGATGGCCCGAGCCTCCTGTTCAACCTTGCAGTGTTCTATGTAAAGGTAGCTCCAGCCATCCCGGAACTTGGGGAGGATGTGCAGGTCTTTGACGCGCATAGTCGCCTCCTCACGGCGGGGCCAAAGAAAGGAGTCCCAGACCATAGGCCTTACCGGCGCCGATACCCCGCGCCAGACTGAGATCATAGAACTTCTCGGCGTCGGTTATCCTGAGATGCCCTTCAAAGACCACGGCCGCCAAGGTGAGAGGAGATCCCGGGCCGCCGGAGCGTTGTCTACGCCCCTGCTCCTTCACCTGGCCCAGGACTCGAACGGCCAGCAGGTCAAAACCACCCTGTTCGCCTTTGCGGCGCAACCAGGCGACTTGCTCTTCCTCCTGTCGCAGTTCGACTCGCTTGCCATGCCAGCGTGGGCCATCCTTTTGGTTTTTCTTATCAACTTTCCGGGTTGGGTTAGCTTGCAAGTGAAAAGCAAGCACCGCTCCGGTTTTGAGCCCCCGGTACTTTTCCCCCACCGGTTTGCAGGCCGGATTTTCGAGGTCGGGGTTCTCCTCCAAGTATCCGGGCACCAGGTGAGACCAGTCCGGTTTTTCCAAGGATTGGACATAGAGGACGAGGTGGTTCAGGCGACGGTCTGCCTCCAGGCGGTGGAGAACGCCGAGGCGCTCCCTGGCGCTGCCATCCGATGGTTGGATTTTGGGAAAGGCGGCCATGACGGTGCGATGGAGTTCCTGGCAATCCGCCAGGTCCCGGCGCACCGCCCGGCTCCGGGGATCAAGAAGCAGACGGGAGAGATACATGGGTAGCCTCCTGAATCATTTCCGGGGTGAGGTCCATAAAATCGGTTTTCACATAGCGCAGGCTGAACCGGCGCTCAGCAAAGGATAGAGGCACATCGGGGCGCACTTCGGCGGTGCTGCCGAAGGGGGCGTCCAGCAATAGGCGGAGCTTGCAGTTCCCTTCATCCAGCTGCCGGAGCATGCGAGCCTTCTCCCGATTGGTGCGGGCCAGCCAGGGATAGGAGCGCAGGGCTTGCTCCATAGGCAGGTCCACCAGACCGAGGCCAAGGGGGCCACCGGGGACAAAGGCCTTGCGGCCCAGGTATGGGGGCCAAACCGGGCGGGATAAAGCGGCGTCCAGACCTTTGAGAAGCTCTTCTTTTCCTTCCAAACCTACCAGGAAGTCGGCGTCCGCGAGGTAATAGCGCCGGGAGATGACGGTATCGGGTTTGCTGCCGTCGGCCTTGGCCACCCCATATTTGTCGCCGCGGCGATGGGCCCCACCGGCGGTGTGAAAGTCCATTTTAAGGATTCCTTCCCGGTCCACCCGGACTCCCATTTTGAGGGCGGTCAGATAGGCGAGGTCTTCATGGCGGGGCCGACCCAGGGCGGTGCACAAGAGACCGATGATCCCACTTTTGGATGGTTCCAGCCCCGTATCCCGTTCGGTGAAGCGGCTCTGGACCCCCCAGGACTGCAGGGGTCCGGCCAGACGCAACAGGAGGGTAATCATGGCTGGTCTCCGGGTAGGGCCGCCATTACGGCCTTTATCAGGGCTTCCAGAGTGCTCACATTGCATTCCACCAGCTTACTGAGGTTACCGTCCAAGGACAGGACCCGCTTGGCCTTGATGCCTGCTTCACCGTAGGCCGCGGCCAGCTTCATCCAATAGTCTTCCAGGGCGGTGATGGATTTCTGGATCAGTCCGCCTTTGGCATCGGAACGGATGGGGTCGACGAAGGCATTGGCCAGGGACCAAAGGCCCTGGTCCCGCACCACCGCGAATACCAGGGATGGGGGGTTCTGGGCCGCCATGCTGTTCTGCTTGCCGGTGGGAATAGCGGCCACCGCAGCCCGGAGGAAGGCCTCCACTGCTTTTCGGGCCAGGACGACATCGTTGCCCAGGTTTTGGTTGAGCAGGGAGAAGTCAATATTGGCGTAGCGGTAAAAGCAGGCGGAGTTGAACTCCACCGTACCCATCATGCCGGCGCCGGTCTCCTCTTTTGGGGACAGGTCGTCCACCGCGGTGAAGAAATCGAACTCCATGTTCATCTGATTGGTGGACAGGGCGTGGGCCACCTGGCAGGCGGCGTCGATGTTCTTATCCGGCAGGTCGGCCAGCATACGACCGAACAAGGCCAGGTCTACGGCTTTGCCGCCATCGAGGACCTTTTCCAGGGCCTTCTTGAAATCAGGAGGCATGGCGGCCTTGTCCGTTTTCTTCCTGCCTTTATGGCCTTTCCCGCCCTCCTCCTCGGTATCTTCATCGGGTTTAGAGAAATCCATCTTACTCAGGGCCTCCCAGTGAGCCTCGCAGGAATTGATGAGGGCAGACACTTCTTTGGTCCCCAGTAATATCAAATATTGGGTCTTATCCTCTTTGAAGCCCAGTCCCCAGCCCCTGGCCGCGGCCTCGGCCATCTGACGGGCTTTAGCTGGGTCTTTGCCAGCCTTGGTCAGACCCTCGGCCACAAGATCCACCAGGCGGGCGGTGCGCCTGGCCAAATTTTCGGGGGGTAACGACGATTCGTTCTTAAAATAGGTGCGTATCGCCCGCTTGATACACTGGCTGGAGATGCGGGCCCGGCGGGTTCCTCCGAATTCGCAATCCTTGGGGGAGTTGGTGTCGTCCCGGTTCAGACAGGAAGGGGCGAAATTTTGCAGCAGATGCAGTTCTACGAACATGACTGGTCTCCTTTAATCATTCTGATCGTTTGCTGTGGATTCGGTTTCGGTGTTGGACTCATTACCCCAAAAGGATTTAGCCCAGGAGCGCTGGACCCAGCCGTCCTCGTGGTCCCAGTGCCGCAGGTCACGGGAGAGGGTGCGCCAATTGACGGGGACATCCTTGGATTTCAGCAGCCCCACGGCCTGCCGCAGATGATGCGGCAGGTCGTCCCGGTGGCTCTTGAGCAGGGCAGTGAAGCGCAGTTCCAGGCTGGGGCCGGTGTCCGAGGTTTTGAGGCGCGCCAGTGAGGCCCCCAGGTTATCCGGGGGATGGGCCGCCACTGCTATCTCCCCCTGGTACCAGTAGGCGAACAGGGCGGCCACCAGGTAATAAAACTCTTCGTCCCAGGGGCGGCCATGGGGTAGAAAAGGGACCACATAGCGGTGCATCTCCATGGTCGTCCCGGGTGACCTGCCCACTCCCCGGCGCAGGGCTGCCAGGGCTCCACGGTCCTGTTTGCGGACCAAGTCCTCCAGGTAGTCAATGAGGGGGTTCTGGGGTTCACTCTTCAGCTTCATGCTCACCTCCTTCTGAGATTTTGCCGGCCAGCGCGGCCTTAAAGCGGCCTTCCACTTGGGCCACGGCCTTCAGGGCGCGGCCGGACCCGCTCAAACCGTCGGCAATGGTACCGAAGGCCTCCTGGGCCGCCTGTTTAAGCACCCGACCCCATATCGGCATGGTGCGGCAGCCATACTCGATCTCGCCGTCCTTATCCTTCCCCCGGTCCTCCGGCAGGTCTAACAGCAACCTCCGAAAAGGGGCCTCCAGTTGCGAGAAGTAGAAGCGTTCCGGTGCCCAAGATTTCAAAAGGTTTTTTACCGCTTGAGAATCAGGTTTCCGGCTATTCTTGTTTTTAGGGTCATAGCCTGGTGATAGCATCAGTTGGGCTACCTTGTACAAGCCGGAGTTGAGAATTTGGCTAACTCCTTCGGAAAGTCTTATGGCCATTATCAAACTACTTAAAAGTTCCTCATTGTGCTCCAGATAGGCGGGGGGCAGGGGCAGGGTCTCCTGACGCCAGAGAAAAACCTTAGCTTGGTCAGCAGCCAATCCGGTTATTGAAAAGCGGAAATTCCGGTGAGGCAAGATGCTTTGAGTTCTTGCCAGCCAGTTAAACACTTCAGGCCTTTGAGAAGACCCACCTCTACCGGGCAGGTTGCCAGCCTTTTGAAAGAGCGTATGACTATCCCGCCATAAGGCTTTCTCTGGATTAATTTTTAAAGGCAGCAACATCTTACGCTGCTCATCCTTCCTATAGCACTTGAAAGGGTCATGGTGAAAGCCCTCGGGTAGCTTCAAATTTTGCACAATCTGGCAGTTCGTCACACTGGTGTCATCTCCCCGAATAAGGTTCAGGTGGCGGCTCTGCCAGGTGAAGTAATCGGCCAGACCGCAGGGATAGGTGCCACCTTTATCGAACCTGGCAGGGACATCCTGCTCCCAAATGGGTTGGTCATTCCTTTCATCCCAGGGTGGAGGTAGGAGATTCAAGGCCAGGGTTTCAAATAAGTTGTCTCCAAGAACCATTACCGAATAGCCGCGGGTTAGTGGTGCATCGCTGAAATTAACCTGCTTCGGTCCTGCTAATCCTGCAACAGCAAAGGCCTGGTAAGCCACCACATAGCGCGCTGCCTGGGCCGGGGACAAAGGGATGGGACGATCTTTGTAGTTATGGTCGAAGAGGGTAGGATTGTTGCCCCATGCTGCTTCTTCCACCAGCTTCTGCACGGGGTGTACCGTGGCATTTTCCATCTTTGGCACCTGGTAAAAAGGCCGCTCCTGATGAAACAGGTCAAAGCGGTAGTGCCATTGATCTAAATAGCTGGATAGCTTCGCCTCATCCCAGCAACCCGGCTCCCACAGATCTTTCCAGTTCGAGAGCGATTCGGGCCCGAAATTACGGTGCAGGATGGCCAGGAGCAAGCGGTGCAGGGCGGTGACCACCAGGGGGGAGGGATCGAAAATCTCCAGAATTTCGTGGGATCGGGTCAGAACCTCAAAAAGACCTAATTCATGTGTGTCACCATTCGGGAACAGACAGGGAATCCACCCAGTTTTAATTTGTTAAATGAACGCCCGGCCCACGGTGTTGCAAATGACTGCGGCGCAGCCGCCTTCGGCCAAAGCCTCTTGCAGCTTGGCTCCCAATTTGAAGACCTGGCCGATTGCAGTGGGAATTGCGCCATCGACCCACTCATAGCTGATAGTTCGGGAAAATTGCGGAGAGGCTGGGAAAGAATCTACCCCCAAACCGGTGCGGCACAGCCAGGTAAGCCGGGGATAGGGTTTGGCTGGCAGTTCCAGATGGTCTGCTTCTTTTCCCAAGCCCCGGGCAAAAGCCTTCACCAGGCTCTGTCGCCTTGCTCCCGGCAAGGTGGCCGACAGCAGGACCACGGCACAGCCACAAGCGGCCAGCCATTCCAGCAGCTGCTCCAGCAGTTTCGTCATATAGGCGTCATAAGCGTGCACTTCGTCAATAATTACCGTTTTACCGGCCAGGCCGAACAGGCGCACAAAATAGTGCCTGGTCTTTAAGACTGCCAGGAGGGCCTGATCTACCGTGCCTACCCCGAACGGCGCCAGCAGGCCCCGCTTGCGATAGGTGAACCACTCCGCAGCCACCACTTCCGCGGGTGAGCGGCTATGTGCCGACTCTTCTTCGTCATCAATTTCCGAGGGAGTGAAAATCCGGTCCGCTTTAGCCCGCAGCAGTCGGAATTCCGCGGACAGTGATGCATGGCCGTGCAACAGCTGAAGGTTGACCAATTCCTCGGGATACCTATGCTGGAGAAAGTCTTTCACCCGGCCGAACATCTGGTTGCTGGTGGCCATGGTGGGCAGGGCGAAGTAACAGCCTCTTTGTCCCAGAGCCACAGACCAGCGGTCAGCCAGGTACATGGCCGCTTCGGTCTTGCCCTCGCCCATGGGGGCTTCCAGGATTACCAGGCCCGGCTCGGACAAGCCCTCAGCGAGTTGAACGGTGGCCTGCTGCAGAGGACGCAGTACCCTGACTGCCGGGAACATCTCTCCCATCTGAATGAAGTTATCAGGAGGCCGCCACCCGAGCCAGCCCAATATCTGTAAGGCTTTCTCAGCCTTATGCCTCAATGTAGCAGCATATTGCTCTATTTCCAGGTTATCCCCGGATAAAGGAAAATAATCAGCATTTGAGCCGATCCAGTCCGCCACAGACACAAGTCCGGCCAGCATCAGGAAGAAACTATGCTCCGGATCAGTTTTCGGCAGGCCTGCCTCCTCCAGGCGGCAATGTTTGGCAAGCTGCTGGAAAATTTCCCGGCAGGGTTCCTTCCAACTCTTCCCACCTCTCTGATATTTGTCGATATGCTCGAGATCGCCTTTCCGCGGGAAACTCCCGTGATGCCCTCCCAAAGCCCGTCCCAGACGATCGGCTAAGTAAGGTGGAAAACCGTTGAAACTTGAAGTAAGGAGTTCAGGTACAAGTTTTGCAGTTAGTATGCCGTGTGGTAGAGGGTTAAGTAACTTCCGGCAACGGAGACCTTCTTCCTCAAGTAGGATGCGGAAATGTTCCCATTTACCCTGGAAGGCAGGGCTGGCCTTCCCCAGATCATGGAGGCCGACCCAGAAAGATAGCCACTTTCCGGCCGCCTCCGCCTTGAGGCCCAGCTTGGCGCTGACCCCTTCTCTGAGCTGCCGCTTTAACACCGAGTGCCAAAGGCATTCCGTAACTGCGGCCACATCCAGCAGGTGAAAGAGGAGCGGATGAAAATGCTGATCCTCTTGGCCCTGGACTGATTTCCCTTTCTTTGCCCATAATATCCAGTGCACGGCTAATTTTCCATGATGATTTGATGAGCCCAGGGGGCCTATCGAGGCATCGATAAAGTATAATTGCCCGGTACTCGGCCCTTTAGGACTTTGTGATGAGTCAGGAGTCGCCTTTGTAGGACCTGACTTCCATCCCACCGGTCTGGGGTCTGGCCAGCTGGGGGTGCAGCGTCAGGGAATTTCTGAAATTGATCCAAGGTGAAGAAGCCGCCTCAGGCAAGCCGGCCACCTGATTTTGCAAGTTGATAATGCACCTGACCCTGGGCTTCAGGGTCTTGATGATCTCGTTCAGCAGGTTGGCCAGGGGTCCGTAATAGGAAGTCTCCTTGACGGCTGCGCCGCATGAGTGAATTTCGGATAATTCTTTGAGGTAGGTTTCCAGGGGATTCATCGGGCCTCACCCAAGAATATTATGCCACGGGTAGAGGCCAATAGGTTAGCAATTTCTTAAAGCAGTATGGGCCGTCATCAAAATCTCCACGATGGTAACGGGGTTTCTCCGGTTGATCTAACAAAACCTTGACTTTCCATGATCTTAAGTGCAAAATAAAACTTATTATGGGGCGAAAATTCACAGACTGAGATGCCCCAGGTTGAACGATCTAAGGCGGGACAAGGGGAAAGGTAGGGGGGAAATGGTTAAAAAAACTGATACTAAACAGGCGGAAGCAGGCGTGGCTAACAGGGGCCAATTTAAACCGGGGCACTCCGGCAACCCCAAGGGAAGGCCGCGAACTATTGAAGATAAGGAATTGAAAGAGTTAGATAAAATCGAAAATCAGGTTAAAGCGATAGATGGGCAAAAAGATGGTCGGTACGGGCCGGAGCCCGCAAAAGTGTTTAGGCTTATCGGTTTCGGGGAAATTGCCGTAGCGCGAATAGTCAAGCGCCTGGCCGAAAAATCCAAGTCTGACGTAGTAAAAATCAGGGCCTGCGAGCTAGCCGCCAAGATATTGCGGATGATCCGGGAAGACTCCCGGCAGCACGAGGGAGTTACCGTGATAATTGAGGCTTTTAAAGGTTCAGCCCAGCAGATCAACGTCACCCCACCAAGGCAGGGTCCACCCCAGGAGCAGCCCGCTTATAACCATCCCCAACCCCTCAAGGCAGGTATGCCGGTTCATATAATCAAATGACCCTTGTCCCCCCTATATGCCTGGGAGTAAATCGCCTCTCCTGGCCCTCCGGTGGGGTCAGTGTGGCCTCACATGCCGTATCATTTTGCGCTGGCTATAAATCTCCACCTGGTTTGATCCCCGCTCCCATAATCAGGAAGCATGAACCCCAATAAGGCCCCGCATGAAGAACACCACACCTCCAGCTGCTCTCCCTTTCCTTCACACCTATTCACGTAAAACTGGTTTTCCCCGCACTTCCTACAGCGTTCGGTTTTTTCTGACATTTGTTTCTCCTTAGCAAATGGAAAATTCACCTATCAACGCTTCACCACCGCCATGGCCGGGTAGAGTCGGGTCAGCATTTGCCAATCGCAATGTAGGCAGAAGTTTTCCTCTCCCACAGGCACGAAACAGCAGCCGCCGCACCGCGGGCAGAAACATCTCAAAAATTCCACCACTTCGGTTTTGTGTTGCCGCACCAGGTCCAGGAGGGGGGGCACCTGTCCCGCATCCGGGTCACCAGGCCCTTGCCAATCATAGCGCACCTTCCCTCCTACAAGCTCGAAATGGTAGCCCATGCTGACCAGTTTCATCACCGCTCCTCCGGTTTTCACAGTTCGCCTCCCCTCAAATCAACAGCGGCCACCTCACGCACTTGAGCCGCTGCCTGCCGTTGCCGCTTCAGGTCCCAGAGGCGCAGGGTGGCATGGACGGGGTCTGCCACAGAACGAGCTTGGGAAAGAATATTGAAATTTTTTTCTGCCATACCCCCCAAATGGTCTGTCCCCTCTGTCCCCGTGGCATTTTCACTAGTATTTTTAATTGCTTCCGTGAGGACACACTCTTTTAAGAGGACATGTCCCGGTGTGTCCCCTCCATCCCCCTTGCCAGGGGACAGGTGGGGACATGTCCCCGGTTTCTCTCGTGTCCCCTGAAAACTATTAGAATCATTAGAATTATCGTCTGGGGACATAGGGGACAGGTCATTTTGGGGGGGTCCCTGCAAATAAATTTCGATAATTCGCAGGACGCGGGAGCGGTGAAAGGTATAGGCCGTTACTTTTTTTCCGCTTTGCTTTGGTCGCCCTTTTTTACTAAACAGGCTAAACTTCCCCAGGGTGTCGCCAACCCATTTTGCCCCCGGCTTGTCTTTGCCCTCAACCTGCATGGCCTCGATAAGGCTCGGCACAGTCATTTCAAAAACATCTGGGGACGCCAGGGCTCGGGTTTCTATGGCCTCAAGCAAGGCGAGTTCCCAGCCATCCGGGACATGCCGGGCCTCTTCCGCCTTTGCCATGAAAAACTTGTGAACGGCTTGAAATTCCTCTTTCGGCAACTCCAGAGCCGTGAGCACCGCCGCCAGGGGCCGCCAAAACTCTGCTATCCTGGTCCCGTTCCCGGCAGTGGACTGGTATGCCGCCACCACCTTCTGAAAGTTTCCCAGGGCAAACCGATAACACTTGTCTCTTAAGTCCCCCCACACCGCCTCATGGCCTTCCAGGTCGGGAAGCCGCTGCCCCGTCTTGGTCATGGCAATGGGGATGCACCTATCCGCCAGGTCGGGGTCAAGATTCTTCGTGGAAGCAAAACCCTTGAAGCCGAATGTGGAAAACTCCAAAACGCGCCGCCTACCGCCGGACATATCCACCACGCGCCGCCGTCCGCCCGCCTTCTTATAAGAATCTCCCAGCAAGCCCACTAGGCTCACCGTGCCTTCGCCGGCCTTACTTACCATCCCCAGGCGTTCGGCTTGGTCAATGAGCACCACGCCGCGCATACCATCGATTGTATCCCCCAGCGCCGCCGCGGTTATATCGCGCCCTTTGTAGGCGTTAAAACAGGTGAAGCGAAGAGCTTCCTCGGCTTTGCTCTTGCCAGACTCCTTGGGGCCGTAAAAATGAATGAAAGGCACCGCCACAAAGATTTGGGTGAAATAAGTCGCAACGGTCCAGGCCGCCATGAAGCCGTAAGCCGCCGGGTCTGACAAGTCAAGGTAGGTCTTGAAGGCCGCCACCAAATCCTGATACAGTGCGGCCGGTCGGGTCGGGGCTTCTATAAAGGTTTTCAGGGCCACCAGGGACCACACGTCCTCCAGGAGAGGGGGGCAGCCGCCCGTAATCTGAAATTCGGCATCTCCCAACTTCACCGACTCCGGGTTGACTTCCCCCCGGACGCCGCGGCCATCGGATAGGACCAGGAGCAACCCCTCCTCGCCGTCTGGGGTTGGCACCCTAAACCCAAAAGTCATGGCCTGGGGGACAGGGCCACCAAGGAAGTCGGTGGCGGGGTGGCACCGCCGCACATCCTCAAGCTCGGCCAGAGCCAGGGCCGGGACACTCTGCTTCCTTTTTCTTTCCAATGCTTTCCGGGCCGCCTTTATGTCAGCCTTCAATGCGGCCAGGTCGCTCGCTCGCAGCTTCAACCGCGCCCGCAGTTCTTCCAGCAGGGCCGCAACTTCCATATTTGAGATACGGGTTAGAGTCGGCACCAGATTGGATAGGGCCTTGAGTTTGTCACAGGTAGGGGATTCCGTGGTAAGTTCTCGCGTTTGCCAGGCTATTTCCGCCGCCCGGTCGTCAAGGTTAGGGTCAAAGGCCCATGCGGTATTCATGGCAGCATCTCCCTCAACTTCTCCAGGCCGTGGGCCACCAGAAAATCATCCGCCCCAACCTTGGCCCCGTTCGGACCAGGGGGAAAAAAGAGGATGGATACCGATGCACCTCGCCTTGATAGCTCACGGGCCAGGCGAAAGGCGGCCAGGCGCACATTGCGGTTATCATGGCCGTCGGAATCGAAGAGGATGATTACCGGACGACGCCAGTTCACCCGGTCGAGGTCGGAGATGGGCTTGGTTTCTTTGGGTTGCCGATAGCCGCCCTCTGACTTCATGCACCAGTTCCAAACCCCGCCGATCCCCACAGCCGGAATCCCCGCTTGATTCAGGGCCAGGGTTTTCTTTTCGCCTTCCACTACCAGCAAAGGGCTTTCGCCTTGCAGATCAACCGTGGAAAGCAAGTAAAGGCGATTCGGGGCGTCCTTCCCTTGCCGATACTTGGGGCCGGTCTTTCCTTCCAGATACCAGCATTTGAAGCGCTCATAACCGTCATAGCCGGGGTAAGGGAAGGCCAAGAGGGAATCAATACCGGAATCGCCACCCCCCAGCTTCTTGCCGATTTCACCCGGGGAGACGGTGTAAATCCCTGCCGCCTGGATAGTTTCATCAGTCAAGCCGGATCGTTTCAGGTCGGCCATGTGCTCGGGGTGAAGGCTCAGGGGTTGGGTCTTCATGGCACCTCCCGCCGGGTCGCCACGGTTTGCCGCGCAAGGTATGATTCCAGGGCCGACATTTGGAACCGCACCAGACGTTTGCCGATTCTGGTGAACGGGATAAGCCGCAGGGCAACATACCTCCGAAGGGTGTAGGGGCTTACGCCCAAAAATTGAGCCGCTTCTGTGTTGTTAAGCAATCTGTCCATTGAAAAATCTCTCCTTGCGACGCCCAACCCCTATGGGCTTTTTAAGAAGGCGTAACACAACTTGAGACCAATTGTTGTTATTGGGGGAAAATTTTCGATTATAAGGATGGAGAAGTCAGTAAGAGCTTGAAATTTAAAGAAGAAAATGAGATTTGTGAACTTGAAAAAAGCTCGGAAGCGAAGAACTTATTTAGGGCAGGATGTTAGATATTATCAAAATCAAAATGCTTGAACATTTTTTGTAGCATTATTTTAAGTCCTTCTCCTGTTGTTGGAATAGACCCTTCTTTTGCCAATTTTCCTAATTGAGAGGCAATCTGATCCCAGGAGTTTTCCGCCTTCCTAACTCGTTTTTTGGGCCTTCCTCGTTTGGATTTTTTTATTCCATCAATTTTCTTCCGGAGCTTTTTAAGGTCCTTTTCTGAATTTTTATCAAACCCACGAAGACGGAGGACTCGCTCTAGAAGGTCATAATCCATGGGAGGCCGCAACCCTGTTTCAAATCCCATTTTGCATTCAGCCAAAAGATTATAATTTTCATCACTGCGTATCCGGCGTTTGTCATGAATCCACAGACAACAATGCTCCAAAGCCCAGCGGGGCATCTCTGGGTGATACTCGATGCCATCCCCTGGTACATACGAAATTTGGTATGTATCCCCTGGTCCATACGAAATTTGGTATGTATCCTCTGTAACTTCAATAAACGTCATGCAAATGCGTGGGTAGCCCGTCTTGCCGGGAACACGCCTCCATAGAGACCGAATGGCCCTGACGGTAAGTTCATTAATATCTTTACGCAACCGGGAAGACTCTGAACTCTCACGGTAGGCTTTTATGGAATATTGGAGGTTTCCCAGAAGCCATTTTTGCCTTTCAGTAAGTGGCCGGAAATCAGCAGCGGTATCTTCCATGCTACTTGTTCCAAAGGTTAAACGAATTTCAGATGGTGGGGAGCCGTGTCATGTGGTTATATGTTATTCACTTTCCGGTTTTGCTCCGGGCCAGGGTTCCCAAAAAACGGGCCTCTCAGGGGCATTTTTTAGTGAATATATACGTGAATATTCCTGCGATTTTTCTTGCGTTTTTCTGCTCACTTCTGCATAATAGCATAGGGCTTAAGTGATTGGAAGTGCTAATTATTGCTTCCTTCTGCTCACCCCTGCTTATCCCTATTTTTCGCACTTCTAATCCGTGGGTCGCAGGTTCGAATCCTGCCAGGCGCGCCAATTAATTCAATAAGTTAAAGGCCAACTAATTCCTGGGTAGATAATTCAGACATAGGATTGGGATTAAAGACCTCTACAATGTCCTGGCTTCTTTGAAAGCGGCGAAGTAATTCCCGAGATCATGGCACTGGAAACAGCCCCAGAAGCCGAAGTGAAGAAACCACCGATCCCACTGAAAGATATTGTGACGCAGAAATACGTGGTATGTCTGGATTGTGGCAAAAAGATGAGAACTCTGAAAGCCCATATCCGTAAAGCCCATGGCTTGATGCCCAAGGAATATTTTAACCAGTTTGGCCTTGACCCGAAAAAATATCCTTTGGTGTGACGGAGTATTCTGAGCAGCGGAGAAAGATGGCGAAAGATAGAGGGTTAGGAAAAGAGGGAGGGAGGAGAAAGAAGGCGGGGGGCTTGAGTTCGCCAAGCAAGACTTTTAAAATATGCTTTTGGGTTTCTCCTGGGCAAATATGCCTAAAAACCCTTTTGCGATTGCGGGGCCTAAAGGCGGGCGTAAAATCTCGGTTAATAAAAAAATATTATTGACAAGATCTTATTTTGGCACTAGGATATGCTCCTGGGGAGAAATAGGCAGTTTTTTAGGATCTAATAAACCGAAAGGAGGTAACCGGCGCGGAGTACGATAAACTTAAGCGTGGATAAGAGGGGAGAATTTACTAACCAGACTATCATCTTTCAGCGGCAACTTGTGGGTGCGATTAAGCGCCCGGAAGCCGGGAGCTAATCAAGGTCGCTGACATCGGGCATAATGTCCTGGGGGAGGATATTATGGGAAGGAGAAGGGTTATCGGGTTGTGCATGGAAAGTCCGCTATACTTCACCATGCCGTTGCGAATGAGACTGGATCTCGTCAAAAGCCGCGAACTGTTTCATTCGGCCCAAGGGTTGCGGGAGGATTTGCTGAATTGGGTCAAAACAGGCCTGTTCGATCTCTCCGCCAGGGATAAAAACCGTCCTTCATGAAGAGATAACCTGACCTTAACCTCTAAGGCGGCCTGGTGGCCGCCTTTTTGTATTGTGTGCCGAGCATGTATAGCAGCTTGGAGGTGAAAGTCCTCTACCCAACCTGATGGAGGTTAAGGGTTAAATAGTTGCCAGCCGGTTTTTCCTGCTTACTTCTTCTTGGTCTCTTTGGCTTTGGCCTGTTCCTTGACGTCCACCTTGGTGGCCGCCATACGATACTCGACGGTCACCTTGGAGCCCACCTTGAGGTCTCCCGTCACCTTGGTGTCGGGGCCGAGGGCGATCTCCCAACGGTCACTGCCTTTCTGCACTGCCACCATGTCACTGGTGACCTCCAGGACCGGGCCGGTCACTTGGTAGGTCTTCACCGCGCCGGCGAAGGCGGCGGAGGAAAACAACCCGATGATTGCCACCACTGCCAGAATTCGTTTCATGGTAAAGCCTCCTTATTATTGGTGCCAAGGTTGTCCGGCCAGGCTAGGTAAAGGCCGGTCTTTTCGAACTGGTCAGTCTACCGTTATGTGGTCTTTGATCTTTTCAAAGATGCCTTCTTTGATGCCCTTCACCTTCATGACGTCTTCAATTTTTTGGTAAGGCCGGCCTTCAATGATGGCCTGGGCCTTCACCGGTCCGATTTCGGGGAGTTTATCCAGGTCCTCCTTGCTGGCCGTGTTGAGATTCACCTTTTGGCCGGGGGCCAGTTGGGCAGCGCCCCCCTTCCCTTTTTCAGTTGCCACCGGTTTGGCTGGCGAAGCCGGCTCTTTGGCCACCGCCGGCTTTCCGGCGGCAGGCGACGCCGCGGGTGCAGGGGCCGGGGCGGGCTTGGCCTCAGGCATGGCTGCCTTCTCCTGGCCCACGGTGACCTTGTCCTTCAGAGTCTCCACCTTGGCTTGGCTCATTCCCTTTATCTTGCTCAAATCATCCACGCTTTTAAAGGGTCGAGCGGCGATGATTTTCCGGGCCATGGCCGGACCGACGCCCGGTAGGGCTTCTAAAGCTTTCCGGTCCGCAGTGTTCAGGTCGACAGGCGCTCCGAATCCAGGTTCTGCAGCTTTTTGCTCTTTGCCCTGAGTTGTCGGTGCAGCTTCGCCTTTCTTCTTGGTCTCCTTGGCCCTCTTTTTCTCTTCCTTGGCGGCCTCAGGAGCAGCTGGGGATAGAGCCCCCCCGACAGTGAGGGAGGATTTAAAGGATTCGATCTTTTTAGCGGACAGACCGGCTTTACTGAGCTCATCCAGGGACATGTAGGGCCGGTTGGCGATGATTTTATTGGCTATGGCCGGCCCTACACCTTTGACCGCTTCAAGTTCCGCCAGACTTGCGGTGTTGATGTCCACCAAGCTCTTTTTCGCTGCCGCAAGAGAGGTTCCCTGGCTAAAGACCAGAGCCAAGGCCACTATGGCCATCACCAGCGCAGCCCGCCATCTCGTCCAAAACAATTTGTCAATACCTACATTCATGGACGTCCTCCTTTCCTTTATTACCCGAGATTATGCAGCAATTTTAATTATTTTACCTTAAAAAAAAATGGATGGGACCCAGCTATCAGTGAAAAATGGAACGACGTTAAAAGCATAATCCGTTCTTTTCGATTGTTTGACTGCCCACAACCTTGCCCACCAGGTCGTCAAAAATGCCCATCTGGTCTCCTCCTGTGCAAATCCTCCCGGTTAAAGGCGCCTGCCGGATGGTGATGATGCGGATGCATCCTTCTCTGACTTAGCAAAATTTCTTATCTTCAAACATTGACGGATCACTCCCCTTTCAACACTTTTTTTCTCAAATTAATTCTGGAATAGCCTTTGTCAATCCTGAAAAAATTCCGTGATGAAAGCATTCGCAGTTTTTTATATAACTGCCTTGAAGAATTCTTTAACCGGCCCTGTTTCATCACAGATAAAAATGAGGCGGGGCCGCTCGAGAGACTTCTTGGAGGAGATCGACCAGGAGGAGGTGGTAGCAGTTGAGGAGAGACTCCAACACTAATGCCTCTTTTTTATACCCCATAAATTAAAGATATCTGCTATGATCCGAAACTTATCACAAGGCGACAAACTTTCTATATCCAGAATATTTATGCTCTTTGGTTTTTTAAGAAGGCGAAAAGGGGGCATGCAATGAAGATGCAAGGGGTGTGGGAAATGAGAGGCCCCTCCGAGGGATGGGACCCGGACTTGAAATTTTGCCATAGTTTTTACCTAAGATTTTGTGCTATCATGCTTTCCACAAGCCAATTGGCTACAAAAATGAACTTCTCGGAGTTTTGCTGGAAATTTGGGCGCCACATTGGTAAAGCGCGCCTGACTTTGGGAGCTGCCGTAAAAACATGATCTGTGAGCCTCTGGCAATATTCCTTTGAATTTGCGAGAGGCTTCGGTTTTTGTTTGTTTAGACTGGATAGATGTTTTTGGGCGGTCTTACTGTGATAATTCATCAAGGCTGAATTTTTTGAAGGCGGAGGTCGTTTCTCTGATGCGAGAGAGGATCTTGGTTACCGGCGGCGCCGGTTATCTGGGCGCCATTCTGGTTCCGGCTTTGCTAGCCAAAGGGTATGAAGTAACGGTCTTGGATGCCCTGATCTACCATCAGACGCCGCTCCTGGATTGCTGTAGTAATCCCGGATTCCAATTCGTCAAAGGCGACATATGTAATGAGCCCCTGATGAGGCAGTTGCTGGCGGAGGTAGATATCGTGATGCCGTTGGCCGCCATCGTCGGGGCTCCGGCTTGCAAGGCCAATCCAACCATCACCAGGCTGGTGAACCTTGAGGCTCAGCTAGGGATGATTAGGATGATCTCCAAAGAGCAAATGGTATTCTTCCCAACCACCAACAGCGGTTACGGCATCGGCGAAAAAGACGGCTTCTGCACCGAAGCGTCCCCCTTGCGTCCGCTGTCCGATTACGGCCGGATGAAGGTGGAGGTGGAAAAGGCTCTCCTGGAAAGGGGGAACGCCATTACCTTCCGACTGGCTACGGTATTTGGCATGAGCCCCAGGATGCGCATGGACTTACTGATTAATGACTTTACCTACCGGGCCTATAAAGACGGGGCCATCATTCTCTTTGAAGAGCATTTTCGCCGTAATTTCATCCATGTGCGGGACGTGGCCCAAGCTTTCCTTTTCGGCATCGAGCATTATGACCGGATGAAAGGGGAGCCTTATAATGTAGGGTTAAGCTCCGCCAATTTGAGCAAACGGCAACTCTGTGAAAAAATTAAAGAACATATCCCTAATTTTTACATTCACGCGGCCCCCATCGGGGAGGATCCGGATAAGCGGGACTATCTGGTGAGCAATGACAAGATCGAAGCCCTGGGGTGGAGGCCGCAATATAGCCTGGATGACGGCATCAAAGAGCTGATTAAGGGATTTCAGATGCTCCGGCTCAGTATGTACGCCAATGTCTGAGACCGTATGGTTAGTCTTGCTGAAACTACGGCGGTGATTCTGGCAGGCGGGCGGGGCAGCCGCCTGCGGCCGGTTCTACCCTACCAACCCAAGGTTATGGCGGAATTCCATGGCCGCCCTTTCCTGGCGTATCTGCTGGATCAATTGGTGGCGGGGGGAGTCCAAAAAGTGGTCTTGTGCACGGGATACCGCGGGGAGGAAATTCGAACCAGGCTGGGCGATGCCTATGGCCCCATGCCTCTGGCGTATTCCCACGAAGATGAGCCCTTAGGGACGGGTGGGGCCTTGCGGTTGGCGCTGCCGGTGCTGGACTCGGACCCGGTCATGGTCATGAATGGCGACTCTTTGATCGAGGCGGACTTGCAGGACTATCTGGCCTGGTTCCTGGGGCGCCCCGGGGCGGCGGCGCTGCTGTTGACCAGGGTGGAAGATACCGCCAGATTTGGGCGGGTGGAGGTGGCCGGGGATGGCAGCATCACGAACTTCAAGGAAAAGGGAGTTCCCGGGCCCGGATGGATCAATGCCGGCGTCTATCTCTTGAAAAAAGCAGTTCTGGACCTCATGCCGCCCCGGCGATTCCTCTCCCTGGAGGAGGACCTCCTGCCAACTCTGATGGGCCAGGGGCTTTACGGGCATCGGGTGGCAGGCAAGTTCATTGATATCGGCACGCCGGAGTCTTATGCCGAGGCCGCGGAGTTTCTCCGGTGCCTGCGGGAAGAGGCGAAAATTCACTTTTAACCCGGCGAGTTTTGTTATAAATTAAAGACGGCCACCGGAGATCACATGGTGGGTGGCTCTGGCAGGGGATTAAGGGTACGGCATGGTCATCAGCAGGACCCCCTATAGAATCTCTTTCTTTGGCGGCGGCACCGATTACCCCTCGTGGTACCATAAACATGGCGGCCAGGTGCTGGCTTCGTCCATTAATAAATACTGCTATATCACCTGCCGTTATTTACCCCCGTTTTTTGAGCATCGGATCCGGGTGGTTTACTCCAAAATCGAAGATTGCCAGAATTATGAAGAGATCAAACATCCGGCGGTGCGGGAGACCCTCCGCTTCCTGCAACTGGAAAGGGGTCTGGAAATTCATCACGATGGCGACCTGCCTGCCCGGAGCGGCATGGGTTCCAGTTCGTCGTTTACGGTGGGCCTGCTGAACGCGCTTTATGCCCTGATCAACGTCATGGCCAGTAAGCACAGGTTGACCATGGAGAGCATTCACATAGAACAGAATATGATCCAGGAGACGGTGGGGTCCCAGGACCAGGTAATCGCCGCCTACGGGGGTTTGAACCAGATTGTTTTCAGCCCCAGCGGGGAAATCACCGTGAAGCCGGTAACCATCTCTTACGACCGCCTGGCAAAACTCAATTCCCATGTTATGCTCTTCTATACCGGGATCAAACGCACCGCTTCGGACGTGGCCAAATCCTATGTGGAAGATATTGAAGATAAAGCCGACCTCCTCAAGGCAATGAACGGCATGGTGGACGAGGCGCTGGGCGTCCTATGCGGCAACGGCTGTCTCTGCAGGTTCGGGGAATTGCTGCACGAGGCCTGGATGCTCAAACGGGACCTGAGTTCCCAGGTTTCCAACCATGCGGTGGACCATTACTATGCCAAGGCCCGGGCCCATGGCGCCATCGGCGGGAAGATCACGGGGGCCGGAGGAGGCGGGTTCTTGATGCTGTTCGTGCTGCCTGAAGCCCAGGAGCAGGTCCGCCACGCCCTCAAGGAGCTGCTCAATGTGCCGGTGCAGTTTGAATCCTCCGGGACCCAGATTGTTTTTTACGGACCGAGCAAAGAGGATTTCTCGGCACTGGATCGGGAAAGAACCATAAACTCCATCAAGCCTTTCCGGGAGCTCCTTTCGCCCTAAATTTCCTCGGATTTTTGTTGGTGTGCCGCATCCTTCGCTCATTCCGGCGGTGCCCCGCGCACCCCAGGCCCCAGCAATGAACGGCAAAGATATCTTGACCAGGCGTACAGTATTTTTCCAGGATAACGGTATGGTGCGATACGCGAAAGAAACCTTGGGGCGCCTCTATTACGACATGTTGCGCATTCGCAAGTTCCAGTTGCGCATCGATTCCCTCTACCCGGACAATAACATGAAGACGCCGGTGCATCTGTGTATCGGCCAGGAGGCTGTTCCGGTGGGGGTGTGCGCCCATCTGGGCCCCGAAGATTACCTCGCCAGCAACCACCGGGGCCATGGCCATTATCTGGCCAAAGGCGGCGACCTGAAGGCGCTGGTCGCGGAGTTATACGGCAGGAAGACCGGCTGTTCCAAAGGTCGGGGCGGCTCCATGCATCTGGTGGATGTGGCCGTGGGGCACTATGGGAGTTCTTCCATTGTCGGGGGCGGTATCCCCATCGGCACCGGCTTGGGACTGGCCATCAAGATGCGGAGAGAAGCCCGGGTGAGCTCGATTTTTTTGGGGGACGGGGCCGCAGATGAAGGGGTGTTGTATGAGAGCATCAATTTTGCCGTCCTGAAAAAGCTGCCCGTGTTGTTTGTGCTGGAGAATAACCAGTACTCCGTCTGTTCCCACGTGTCCGCCCGGCAGGTCGGGGAGATCGTGTTTCATGCCATGCCACCGGACCTGCTGTTCACCCGGAAGGTGGACGGCAATGACGTGCTGGCGGTTTATGAGGCGGCCGGAGAAGCAGTATCCCGGGCCCGGGCCGGGTTGGGCCCTGCCTTTCTGGAGTGCCAAACCTATCGGATCCTGGGACACGCGGGGTGCGAGGCCCAGGATTCTCCCGGTTACCGGAGCCGCGAGGAGGTGGACCGGTGGAAACAGCGGTGCCCCCTGACCAGGTTGCAGCAGGATCTGCTGGCGGCCGGGATAATAACCTTACAGGACGTGGAGGCCTTGGAACAACGGATCGACGCCGAACTGGATGAGGCTTTCGCCGGCGCCCAAAGAGACCCGCTCCTACCCCAGGGTCAGGAACTTCCCTTATACCTTTTTTGTGAGCAAGAATAGTGCCCTGGTCCAAGATCAAAGCCGAAGTTCAGGAGCCGGAATTTTCGCAGGAGACCGAAAGAGGCGGGCGGGTCCTTAGTTATCCCGACGCGGTGCGGGATGCGTTCCATGAGGCCCTGAAGCACGATGCCCGGGTCTTTCTCATGGGCCAGGACGTGGATGCCCCCGGAGGAATGTTCGGTACCACCCAGGGACTGTATCAGGAATTTGGCCGCCAGCGGGTCTTCGATACCCCGTTGTCCGAGGGGGCCCTGACCGGCATAGCCATCGGCGCCGCCATCGCCGGTCTCCGGCCTGTTTACCTCCATAATCGGCCTGACTTTCTCATGCTCTGCATGGATCAATTGGTCAACCATGCGGCCAAATGGAGCTTCATGTTTGGTGGCGCGGTCCATGTCCCGTTGGTGATTTGGACCTGCATCGGCCGGGGCTGGGGTTCCGGCGCTCAGCATTCCCAGGCCCTCCAGGGGTTGTTCATGCATATCCCCGGGCTGAAACTGGTCATGCCCAGCACCTGCTACGATGCCAAGGGGTTGCTGCTGGCGGCGATTGCGGACCCGAACCCGGTGCTGGTCATCGACCATCGGTACAATTTTAAGCAAAAGGGCCAGGTTCCGGAAGGCCTGTACCGACTCCCCCTGGGGCAGGGGGTCATCCGGCGGCCCGGGAAGCAGGTCACGGTGGTGGCTATCTCCCACCTGGTCCTGGAGGCTTACCAGGCGGCCCAGGAATTGACCGCCGAAGGCATTGACGCCGAAATCATCGATCCGCGCACTCTCCGCCCGCTGGATGAAAAGCTCATCCTGGACTCGGTGGCCCGGACCGGCCGTCTGGTGGTCGCGGACACCGGCTGGAAGACCGGCGGGGTGACCGCGGAAATCAGCGCCCTGGTGGCTGAAAAGGGTTTTGCTTCCCTGAAAGCGCCCATCCAGCGGGTGGCCGCTCCGGATCTTCCCACCCCGGCGGGATTTACCCTGGAAGAAGCTTATTACCTCGGCAAAGAGGATATCAAACAGGCCATCCGGAAAATTGCCGCCTGAGGGCCAGGAGCTGGCGGGTAGCCGGCCTGGCAGCTCCCTGGCATTTGTCCGAGGGGACTGCCTGGGAGGAAAACGGCGGCGGCCCAAAAGGTGCTTGCTTTTTCCCGGCAGTTATTCGAACAATAGCAGGGGGCGACGGCCAGGGAAATTAGCGCCGGCCCCAGGCGTCCCTGAAAATCCATGCAAGCGACGGAAAGGTATCATTTGGCCAAGAAGATCAAAGTCCCCTTCGGCACCATCCAGATCCCCCCTGAGTCCAAGGAGTTAATCCTGCAGGCGTTGGAGTCCACCCGGGTTTCCTGCGGCAGGCTGGTCCGGGAATTTGAGAAGAAATTTGCCGCGATTCTGGGGTGCAGGGAGGCGGTGGCCGTCAGCAGCGGCACCGATGCCGACATCCTGGCCCTGGCTGTGCTGCACGATTATGGGGCCCGCCGGGGTGACGAGATCATCGTGCCGGCGCTGTCTTTTGTGGCCACCGGCAATGCCGTGGTGCACGCCGGCTTCCGGCCCGTTTTTGTGGATGTGGACCGGAAGTCCCTCAACATCGACGTGGGCCAGGTAGAGGCGGCCATTACCGACAAGACCCGGGCCATCATGCCAGTTCATCTCATGGGGAAGCCCGCGGAGATGGACGCGATCATGGCTTTGGCCCAAAAATATAATTTGGTGGTGGTGGAAGATGCGGCGGAGGCCCATGGGGCCCAGTACAAGGGCAAACCGGCAGGCTCCATCGGCCATCTGGGGGCTTTTAGCCTTTACGTAGCCCATATCATCACCACCGTGGAGGGCGGCGTGGTGGTGACGGACAACGAGGATTTTGCCGAGGTCCTCCTCTCCCTGCGCTCCCATGGGCGAGCCTGCAAGTGCGTCCAGTGCCTGCTCAATATCGATCAGAACTACTGTCCCAAACGGTTTGACACTCCCGACGGTGAAGATATCCGGTTTCGCTTTGAACGCATCGGCTACTCGTGCAAGATGAACGAACTGGAAGCCGCGGTGGGCTTAGGCAACCTTCGCAACTATGAAGATATTCTCAGCAAACGCCGCCGCAATCTCATGTTCGTGCTGGAGCGGTTCGGCCAGTTCGCCCCGTACCTGGCCACCATTCAGGAAGACCCCTGGGAACGGATCGGTCCCCACGCCATCTCCATCATCGTGCAGGAAGAGGCTTCGTTTACCCGGGCCCAATTCACCAATTTTCTGGAAGAGCACGGCATCGAGACCCGGACCCTGTTCGCGTCCATGCCTACTCAGTGTCCGGGGTTTGCCTACCTGGGTTACCGGCTGGGACAGTTCCCCCAGGCCGAGTTCCTGGGGCGCCAGGGGATTCATATCGGAGTCCACCAGGGCCTGGAGTTGGCAGATATGGAGTATGTCCTGGACACTATCCGGCGGTTTTTAGAACTCCAGCAAAGTTAACCAACCGGAATGATGCCCTTCTCCAGAGGTCAGGCAATGTTAACTAATGTGATGCTTCATAATTATATGACATTTCAAAGTACGGTTTTTTTAACTACCCTTTGAAAAAAGGGGCAGGGGAGATTTAAAATAACCTTCTGAAATCCCCCTAAATTCCAGTAATGTCCGGCAAGGTTAGTGCTATGAGGGAGGCAGTAGGGACCTGTTGAACTTAGGTATGCCCACTAGCTGATCAATTCATGGAATTTACAAGCTATTTCCCTCTCCCCCTGGGGGGAGAGGGCAGGGTGAGGGGAGTATGCAAAGGCCAATGAAGCCAGCCCCCCACCCGGTGTCGTCCCCTCGCAGGGGAGCGGGGATTTAGTCGTATCGATATAATATGTTGATATTGTTGAAATTACAATGGCATAGAGTTTAACTGCGAGATAGTGTAATCTTCGCCATGCAATTTTGGTGCCGGACACTACTGCCTAAATCCCCTTTTCCAAAGGGACTTTAATAACCTTGGAACTTAGCTTTTCACTTGATTTAATGCCATACTATTTACTTTAAGCACAACACCAGGCACGGACCCCCCACACCGATTACTTAACGCCCAATTCGGGGGGCGCCTCCAAGGTTTCCAGGTCCTGATGGTTTATCTCAAAGGCCTGGATCTGGGCTGGCAAATCCGGGAGGGTCCTGAAACAGGGGAGCAGATCAAGGAAATGACGGCGCCCAAGATCGAGCGCTATTATGCCGAAGATTGATCTCGCATCCGGCAGCCGCGGGCGAAGATACTTATGATACGGAAATCCAAGTCAATCACTTTTTGGGAAAAGCGGGGCTGGCGACGCTATATTTGGCCCAAGCAGCTGATCTTGCTCGCAATTTTTGGGGGCGGCCTGGCGGCCCTGCATTACCTGCACCTCCATGGCTGCCTGACCCCGGAGCTGGTGTTCCGGTTCATCCAGGAACACCAGGTTAGCGCCCCCTTGCTATTCCTCGCCTTTTACATCATCTCCACTATTTTCCTGGTCCCCACCCTTCCCTTGAATCTGGGGGCCGGGACTCTCTGGGGCCCGTTTTGGGGCAGTATCCTGGCGACGTTAGGCTTCCTGGGCGGGGCCATCCCCGCTTTTCTCATTTCCCGGACGGCCCTGGGGCAACCTCTGGCCACGAGGTTCAACAATCGGTTTCTCCTGTGGCTGCAAACCGAACTGGATACCCGGGGCTGGAAGGTGGTGGCCTTTACCAGGCTCAATCCCATTTTTCCCTCCGGCCCGCTTAACTACGTGTTCGGCCTGAG